>JAPKYC010000297.1 GCA_026394505.1 Methanothrix sp. | reverse complement strand
GCAGGGGGCTGAGAAGGCATCTTCCCCAAATACAGCCGAAAATGGGAGTGAGACGGATCCGGCAAATTCTCTGCTCTGGGACAAGCCGCTTGAATCTCTTGCCTCTCTTAATGAAGTGGCCGACCAGAAAGACGCGGTCTTTCTTTATCTGCCTGCCAAGGGTCAAAGCCCTGATGAGAATGTCAAGAAGGAAATCGAAGCGGCGGCAGGAAAGGCGCAATCACAAGGGACAAGGATGGCCTTCTTCGTAATGAACGAAGGCTCTGTGGATTATGCCCAGGTGACCAGTCAAGTGCCTGCACCATGCGTATTAGCACTGGTCAACAATACCGGCAATAGTATTGCTACCACTAATATAACGGAAGCGAATCTGCTGCAATCCCTAGTAACGGCATCGCGTCCGTCAGGCTGCAGTCCAGGGGGCTGTGCTCTGCCTTGCTAATAAAAAGGAGAGATCGGAGTGGACTGGCTTTTATACCCTGCTGAATGGGCCAAGACCGCGCTTGAAGGGGCAGGAATGAGCCCAATGGCGCTGCCCCTGGCTTTTCTTCTGGGCCTGGCCAGCGCAGTGGCAAGCACCTGCTGCACATTGCCGGTGTTTGGCGCTATCGTTGGATACGCCGGAATGCAGGAGACAAACGATCGGCGTTCCAATCTTCTTGGCGCGTTTTTCTTCATGGTCGGCTCGATCATTGCTCTGCTCATTCTAGGAAGCGTTGCCGGGCTGATCGGGCAGGTCGCACAAAGCGTCCTTGGAAATTACTGGAAGGTCTTCGCGGGAGTTGTCGCCATCATCGTTGGCCTTGGTGCCCTGAATCTCCTTCCATTCAAGATCCCAGGGATACAGAACGAGGCAGTAAAAACTCGAAAGCGAGGATTTCTGGGGGCAGCGGCAGTCGGGCTCATTGTAGGCGGCGCGGTAAGCGTATGCTCTCTAGGCTGTAACCCCGGGATCTTCATCATCCTGGGAGTTGCGGTATTGCAGGGATATACGCTCTGGATGTTCGGCATCCTGGCTGCCTACGCCGTCGGCTTCAGCCTGCCCCTGGCCGCACTCATGCTGGGCGTAACTCTAGGCAAATCAGCTATCCGATTTAAAAAAGCGGACGCTGCGATCCGACTTGTTGCAGGAGTCGTTTTGATCGGCGTGGGCTTCTATTTCCTCAGCACGTTTTGAATAGGGAAGTGTAGATGAGCATGAAAACGAATGATGCCGGAAAGAAAAAGGGATTGCTTGGATCGATCTGGGAAACCATGACCGGAGCCGGCAGTTGTTGCGCCCCAGGAGATGCTTGTTGCAGTCCGAAAAGTGGAACCCGTGAAGTCGAATATCATGGAGACAAGAAAGTATTGATAAAAGTTTATGATCCGCCGATGTGCTGCTCCAGCGGCGTCTGCGGGCCGAATGTGAACAGCGCGCTGGTGGAATTTTCCGGTGCATTGAAATCGCTCTTAAAGCAGGGAATTGCCGTTGAACGCTGGAACCTTTCCCAGCAACCACAGGCTTTTGCAGAAAATTTGCAGGTCAAGGAGCTTTTAACCAAACTCGGCAAGGATGCACTGCCCTTTATCTTCATCAACGACGAACTCAAGATAACAGGGCGTTATCCGAAGGCTGAAGAGCTCTTTGCCTTGCTCGGAATTGATGATGAGACGGTGAAATCCGACGTTTGCTGCGCAGAAGGATGCTGCAAATGAAGAAGCTAATCGAAAGCGTCCCTCGTTTCCTATTTTTCACAGGAAAGGGTGGTGTCGGGAAAACATCCATGTCCTGTGTTGTCGCCTATGCGCTGGTTGATCAAGGGAAAATGGTTTTGTTGATCAGCACCGACCCGGCATCAAACCTGGACGAGGTGCTGGAAACACCCCTTACCGGGCGGCCTACACCGATCAATGGCCAGCCGGGCCTGTGGGCTATGAATATCGATCCGGTCCAGGCTGCCGCAGAATATCGGGAAAGGATCGTCGGACCTTATCGGGGTGTATTGCCGGACGAAGCCGTGCAATCCATTGAGGAACAACTATCTGGAGCCTGTACGGTTGAGATCGCGGCCTTCAATGAGTTTACCCGGTTCATTGGCGATGACAGCGCTGCCAGGGACTACGACCATGTTGTCCTCGATACCGCGCCCACGGGCCACACCTTAAGATTGCTCAGCCTGCCTGCTGCATGGAACGATTTCGTGATCGCAAATACCAGCGGTAGCTCCTGCCTTGGTCCTCTTTCCGGTCTCAAGGATCAACGCCTTGTTTATGAGGCAGCGGTGAAATCGCTCACCAATTCTCAAAAGACGCTTCTTATCCTGGTTGCCCGAGCCGAAGAGATCACACTCAAAGAGGCCGCCCGCGCCAGTACGGAGCTCTTCGGAATAGGAATGAAGAATCAGCACCTGATTATCAACGGTCTTTTTCAAGCCACATCATCAGACCCTGTCGCCAAAGCTTCTTCCCGCAAAGCGGAAGCGGCCATGGCCTCTATACCGGAACGGCTGGCCCGGCTGCCGCGTACCGTGGTCGGCTTTAATCCACAGGGTTTGACCGGTATCAAAGCCATTCAGGAAACCGTTCGCGGCAAACCTGTCATCTGCGACCCGGATATTGTGGAGAAACTGCGAATCGGCAGCAACCGTCTCCTGACTCAGACGGGAAGATGGGAAAAACTGCTGGACAGTCTGGAGGAGCGCGGCACGGGACTCATTATGACCATGGGCAAAGGCGGCGTCGGGAAGACCTCTATAGCCATTGCCATAGCTACAGAACTGGCCGGTCGCGGGCATCCGGTTCATCTGTCCACCACCGATCCCGCCGCTCACATTCAGGATATGCTGGACCAGTCGCACCCCAATCTCCAGGTCAGTCGAATTGATCCCAAAGAAGAAAACCGTAGGTATGTCGAGAGCGTTCTGAAAGAGAAGAAAGGAACGTTGTCGAATGAAGACATGGCCCTGCTGGAGGAAGAACTTCGCTCTCCTTGTATCGAAGAGATCGCTGTCTTTCGCGCATTTGCTCAGGCCGTTGCCATTGGAAAGGATCACTTCGTGGTGCTGGATACCGCTCCGACCGGCCACACCTTGCTCCTGCTGGACGCCACAAAATCCTACCACCGAGAAGTAGAAAAGAATTCAGACGGTGTTGCCGAAGATGTGAAAGAACTCCTGCCGCGCTTACGTGATCCAAAATTTACCAAGATTCTTCTGGTGACTCTGCCGGAGGCGACACCGGTCCACGAGGCGGCACGCCTGCAGGACGATCTGCGACGGGCGCAAATTGAGCCCTTCGCCTGGATCATCAACCAGAGTTTCGCCTTATCCAAAACCACCGACACGCTTCTTGCGGCTCGGGGTGCTAATGAATTAAAATACATTGAGGAAGTCGCTTTAAAGCTGGCTGACAATGTGGTCATTTTACCATGGCGGCCGGGTGAGATCAAAGGTGAGGAACATCCGAAATGCTCGGCAAGATCGAGTACATCATTGCCTGGAATGTAGAGCTTAATTATGTATCACAAGTTTTCTTTTTAGCCAGATCTTCCATGGAAGACAGGTCGGTGCACAAGGAATCGCTAAGGTTTTGAAATA
Organism: Methanothrix sp.; assembly: GCA_026394505.1. Lineage (GTDB taxonomy): Archaea > Halobacteriota > Methanosarcinia > Methanotrichales > Methanotrichaceae > Methanothrix. The sequence goes on along the minus strand of JAPKYC010000297.1, from coordinate 3,470 downwards.
GGTTTGCTTCCACATTATTTCCTGGTTCTGCCAGAGTATAATAAACCCACAAGCCATTCCGCCTGGACTTTAATAGGCCGGCACGACGCAAGATTGCCAGGTGACGGGAAGCTTTTGTCTGAGAGATGCCAAGAGCGGCCTCGATTTGACAGACGCAAAGCTCCTTCTTGTGAAGTAATACTACTAGCCGCAGCCGCGTTTCGTCGGAGAGCGCCTTAAATAGCTCAACATATTGTTCCATTTGGTTCATTCATCCATATGTTAATATGTGCATATATGAAGTTTTTGGCGTTACTTGCTGTTGCATCCTCCCCCTGCAGAGCATGCACACGGTTTTCCGGCTTTTCTCTCCATCCAAAAATAGCTGGCTGCGATTGACACAATCGTAATCACCAAAATAATGGGCTTTGTGAAACCCAGAAAGGACGGCCCCAAGACACTTAGATAGACTGCAAGCATGGGCGAACCACAGCAGCCTGTGAAAAAGCATACTCCAAAATAAAGAAATCCCGTCAAGGTGAGGCCACCCAGCATTCCTACAATGCCTTTTTCACGTCTTTCAGAGAGCTTTAAAAATGCGTAAACGGTAAACGCACCAGCAAGAGCGTAGGCGATCCCCACCATGTAGTCCTGATTCAAGATGTAGTTTGTAAGCCAACCTGCATCTTCGGGTTGAACCCACGCGCTATGTACCTGCGTTGCTGCCCATGCAAAATAAACAATATGGACAGCCAGGACTGCTAAAAATGCGACCGAGATGTAGAGATTCTTCATCCTCATTGCGACTTAACCTCCTGCCCATTGAAGATGTATTTTCCTGCCTCAGTGGTTGTTATTTCACCATAAACGACGACTTCGCTCCCAATCTCAGGCATGTCTCCGACGATCTTCACAGGCATCTCGGCACAGGCGCAGGAGATTGCTCCTATGCAGCCCATAAAAAACATTGACTTGGATTGATCGATGCTCATCACTTTGCCGATCACTCCTATCGTGCCGGTGAAATTCTCCGGGCTGGCAAGCACTTTTTCGACAGCAACTATTTCTGTCTCACTGTAATCTGCTTTTGAAGTGTCCGTGCCGCTGACGGGATAGGTCCAGATGCAAAATCCCAGAACTGCCGTAATCAATATCGCAGCAACTACCACCCAAGATGCTTGAGTAATTTTAGAGTACATCACAATAAATCACCCCCACTTAACCCAGTTCTTTGTAACGACCAGCATCCTTGCCATTTTCTGATGCCGGTTGATGTGCAGTCCAGTCTGACCAGGTATACATCTCAGCGCTGTATCCTAAAAGCTGCAAGGCATACCAGACAAGGGAAGCCTGGTTATAATCGCTCGAATAAACCATCACCTGCTCATCCTTGCTCAGGCGGCTGAATATCCCACTCAATCGGGATTCATCTTTGATTTTGCCGTCTTGCAGAACTACTGCAGGATCCAGGGAAGTTGCACCTGGTATGCGGCCTTTGCCAAACTCCGCAAAGGGTCTCGCGTCTACTATCTGGACGCTGGAGTTGTTCACAGAATCGTAGCTGGCCAGAAGATCTGATCTCGGATTGGGATTATAGCTTACAGCAGGCCTTTTGTGCGAAGATGATTCTACCGGCAAATTTGCTGCATTCCAATCTTCGAGGCTTCCATCGAGAACCTTCACATCATCCTGTCCCAGATACTTCAGAGCCCATAAGAAGAATGTGGCGTCGCCGGAGCTGAGATCCTCGCTATACACGACAATTGAATCCTCTCTGGATACACCTGCCTCTCCTAGAATCTCAGCAAGCTCTTCGATAGGCTTGAGATCTCCATTGTCATCAATGAGACTACTGGACGGAATGTGGATTGCTCCCTTTATATGGGACTGGCTGTACCCATCGCCCTGGGAGGCATGAATGACCACATCAGAGCCAGCTAATGCTCCAAGCGACTTGAGAATTTGGCCGCTGGTGAAAAGATCTGATCGGTCCTTTGGCTTGTATACGCTTTGCTCATTGCCGGATTCCACTACGGCAGCAGTGTTATTGTCTGCGTTGTCATAACCGGGCACATCTGAGTTTAGAAATGTGCTCGCGCTTAGTTCCCAGTTTCCAACGCTGCAGCCTCCAGCACAGGAGCATCCTGCATCTGCACCTGGCACCATCGCAGCTATCAGCAACATCAACGTCCCAAGTACAAAGGCACGGTCTCTGATGAAAAATAACATCGAACTTTGGATATTGTTTCTTGGCATGTCTATCCCCCACCGGAAAACATGCGTGTATGCGTATATAAGAATCCTTTGGTAGGTTCACGGTTTATGATTAAAAGATATGCTTGGACATGATACCAAAGTCCATCGCGCCCTTAAGAATCTGAACCAAGGGAAAAAGGGTGTGCCTGTACCGGGCCGCCCCCGAGCAGAAAGTTGTCAGCCAGACCAAAGATGCAAATTCCTCCAATGTACCATGGAGCTGGACCCAGCCTCCTGGGATTATCTCCCAAAGGTCTGGGTGATCCAGTCCTTCATCTCGTCTCTGACCCTTCGAAATGCATCAAGCTGCTCTTCCTCCGATCCAGCAGCCGCGGCAGGGTCGGCGAAACTTCTGTGGATAACCTCTTTCGCCCGGGGAGACTGACTGCAAAGCTGTAGCTCTGTGCTGCAGATGGGGCAGGCCTGTTTGGCCCGGTCGCAGACCGTGAACGCCAGGTCGAATATTTTATCCTGAAATTCTTGGGAAGATTTGGAGCGTTGAGCGGAGATGTCGATGCCGACTTCCGACATGGCACGCACAGCTCGAGGATCGAGCGAGGTGGCGGCAACGCCGGCGCTGTAAGCCTCGTATCGATCTGGATACATGGCCCGCAAGAGGCCCTCGGCCATCTGGGAGCGAGCAGAGTTATTTGTGCAGAGAAAGAGAACCTTCTTCTTTTCCCGGTCACTCGCAGTTGATGTCATCTTATGTCTCAATAATCATCATAATAGATCAGCATTTTGATTGCTCCTGTGTCTGGGGTTTCAGGTAATTTTGAGGAGGCGATAACCTTGAAATGCTTCAGTATCCTTTTTACTGGTGATGGCCAGGGACGAGCAAGAAGCGAGAGAGATCTTGCAGGAGATTGAGGCGCTCTGCACCATGCACGAGAAGATCAGCCAGTCCTCAGAATGCAGGGAGTTTAGCGGTCGTTGTGCTCTGCTGCTACAGAGGCTGGAGGACGCAGGGCTTTCTCGGATGGCTGACAGATCCATGGATCTTCTGGCCTCCTGCAATCCCAAGGACCTCACCCAGTGCGACAGTGTGCAGCGGGCCAGGGATATCCTGGAGAGGCTAAGAGTGCTGGCCAATGAGAACCAGGAAAAAGAGAAAGGCTAAAAAAGCATTATCTTCTGCCTCAGATCGAGGAAAAAAGTTGGTAGAGAGACTATCTCATGTTAACGAATCCCTCCAAGCCTCCTGCTTTGTGCCTATTACCATAGCTTGAACCCCA
>JAPKYC010000254.1 GCA_026394505.1 Methanothrix sp. | reverse complement strand
TAACCAAAGAGGCGTCCGCGTGGGCACAGGAACGTAACGCAAAAAAAACCACTGTAAAATGGAAATTTACGAAAAACGATGCAAGATCAAAGCTAAAGAGGCACTATATTAATTTGCAAAATTAATGTTATGGTGCACTAGGCATAGATGAAGCTCAAAAAAGGATGCAACAACGAGAGATGATTCTTCATTTCTTTGCTTTCTATAATCAAACATACTTGAAGTACAAACAACCAATGAAACAATTCCTAAATAACGAAATGGATAATAACAAAGGTATTAGTGATGAAAAATTAAATTTTCTGCGTCAAAAATTTAAAGATGCTATCTCCCTAACAAAAACGATTTTTGGAGAGAAGGCGTTTAGGAGATTTATTTCAGGCAATCAAGATAAACCTGATGGTAAGTGGGAAAAACGAGTTAATATGGGGCTGTTTGAAGTTATTTTGTATGGTTTTAGTAAATATAAAAAAAATCAAATTATTCAATTGAGCGATGTCATACGAGAAGAGCTTATCTACCTAATGACAGTCAACCAAGAATTTACTAACTGTATAAGTGGGACTGGTACGACGAATACAGACAAGGTGATGCTTAGATTCAAGATATGGGACGAAGCGCTTCAAGAGATCGTCGGTATCCCGAAAACGGAAAATAGATTATTTAGTCAGGAGTTTAAAAAGAAGCTCTTCGATCAGAATCCTACATGCCAACTATGTGGTAATGCAATAATGCTATTAGAAGACGCTACTATTGACCATATTGACCATTACTGGAGGGGTGGAAAGACTATAGAGGATAATGCCAGGTTAACACATGTCTATTGCAACTTGAGTCGAGGCCGCAATTAACCCTTTAGCCAAGGCTGGAACAATTGGCTTGAGGTTCTTTTGAACTGGCTCGCGATCTCCTGGTCTGTCTCCACCGCACCATCCACAGCCGCCTCGACTGCTGCCAAAATGCATGAGCTTAACGGCATCCCGGAGATCTTTGCCCGCGCTTTCCACTTCTTCCTAAATGCTCTTCGCAAATCGGAGGCTCATCTGTATCTGGCGGTTCACATCGCGAGAGGTGATCTCCATATGTCCGGGATACATGGTTTGTACATCCAGTTTGGTCAGCCGTTCAATGGATTTGACCAGCTCCGGAGTATCGCCGCCGTACATATCGGTGCGGCCGATGTTCCCATCGGGAAAGACGGTGTCTCCGGAGAAGAGAACCTTCTCCGTCTCCTCATAGAGGCAGAGGCAGCCCAGGGAGTGGCCGGGGGTCTCCAGGACCTTTAGCTTCCATTCTCCAATATCCAGGACCATGCCCTCCTTGAGGGTCTCGTCCACCTTATAATCCGGGGCCTGCTGGCCGAAGAGATAGGCGACGGAGGCCATGTCGTCGCCCACCGCGCCTACCTCCTTTTCGCTGAGCAGGAGCCGCGCACCCGTGGCCTCCTTGATTGCCGGCGCCGCTCCGGAGTGGTCATGATGGCAGTGAGTGAGAACGATCATCTCGATTTGTGTTGGATCGATAAATTTCTTGATATTTTTCAGGGTCGGGCCGGCCATCATGCCTGCATCTACCAAAATGGGTTTTTTGTCCAGGATCAGGTAGACATTGCCATCGAATGCCGCACCGCTAACCTTATGCACTTCAACCATGAGATAAACACCTTAGCTCTTACAATATATTAGTTGGTATCAATGACGGTGATGGAAGAGGCAAAGAGAGGGCGCGTGCCCAGTTCGATAGAGGCCGTGGCCAAGCGCGAGGGAGTAGAGCCGGCAAAGCTGGCCGCTCTGGTGGCGGCGGGAAGGGTCGTCATACCCAGAAACATCCGCCGCGAAGGGCAGGAGCCCATCGGCATGGGCGAGCTGCTCACCACCAAGGTGAATGTGAATGTGGGCACCTCACAAAACCTGGACTCACCAGAGGCCGAGGTGGAGAAAGCGCTGGCGGCGGCGGAGGCCGGCGCAGACGCGGTGATGGACCTCTCCACGGGCGGGGACCTGGATTTAGTAAGGCGGATGATTTTGGACTCGGTCAGCATTCCCGTGGGCAGCGTTCCCCTCTACAATGCGGCCGTCAAAAAGGACCTGACCAGCCAGGGCATGTTCAACGCCCTGGAAAAGCATGCCAAAGACGGCGTGGACTTCGTCACCGTGCATGTAGGCGTGAACAAGACTTCTCTGGAGAGGCTTTCTCTCGATCCGCGCGTCCTGGGCGTGGTCAGCCGGGGCGGCTCTCTGACCATGAAGTACATCAGCGAGACGGGCGAGGACAATCCCTACTACTCTGAGTACGACTATCTCCTGGAGATGGCCAAAGAGTATGATCTGACTCTCTCTTTGGGCGATGGCCTGCGGCCCGGTTGCATTGAGGATGCCTCCGACCGGGCCAAGTACATGGAGTTCATCATGCTGGGCGAGCTGGTCAAGAGAGCGCGCTCTGCGGGAGTGCAGGCCATGGTGGAGGGGCCGGGACACGTGCCCGCCGATGAGATCGAAACCAGCGTCAAGGCCATGAAGCATTTGACGGACGGCGCGCCCCTCTACCTCCTGGGCCCGCTGGTCACAGATATTGCGCCCGGCTACGACCACATCACCGCCGCCATTGGAGGAGTGATTGCTGGCATGGCGGGAGCGGACTTCCTCTGCGCCACCACGCCCTCCGAGCACCTGGACCTGCCTACAATTGAGGATGTGATCGAGGGCACCTACGTCACACGAGTGGCGGCCCATGCCGCGGACCTAACCCGTCCCGGCGTGCGGGAGAGGGCTAGGGCCTGGGATTTGAAGATGGCCAAAGCCAGGGCACAGCTGGATTGGAACGGACAATTCAATGCGGCCATAAATCCGGCCCGGGCGAAGCAGATCCGACACAGGCGCGGGGTGGAGACGGACACCTGCACCATGTGCTCGGAGCTGTGCGCCATCAGGCTTTCCAAAGAGGCCATGGAGAAGGGCATGGGTAAGAAATCGACGGGCGGCAAATAGTGAAACTGCGGCGGCGCACCCACGCGCAGCAAGCTGCGGGGTATTGCGTTTTAAAATAATCAATCCGGAATTTTCAGGTGGCCTCTACCTACACAATTTCGCGATGAGCCAAAGTATTTATCTTAAGGGTTATCAGTGCTAGTTAAAAAATATAGCTATGTAACCGGAGGGAAATTATGAAAATTCTGGCAATGGCCATTTGCATCATAATGATGTTTGGCTTGGCTGGTGCGTCTCAATATCAATTTGGAACTAAAGTAACGTCGTTTGATAGTGATTTTGGAGCACCGCTTCGTGGTTATACACCACCCAACGTGATTCCTTTAACGGTAGGTTATTGGGAAACGGGAGTGGTGTTAGGATTTGATGATACAGACGTAGTCTATGTGCACCAAGGTCCCTTATTAGCAGTGCCTCCAGGGATACATGCTAATGATGTTAGACTTACTCCGTTCGGATATCTTCTAGCAGGATCAAAAGTAACACCTCAAGACAATGATATCGGCATGCCACTTCAACCATTACCTGTTACGGCTACGATATCCTGGGTAAATCTTTATGGAGGTCCTGGTCATGATCTTAACGACCCTGTTTATATAGCGCAATTACCCGGTTTTACAGCTACCAATGATGTCAGACTTATAGACGTCGCTGGAAAGCCGCCTGGATCGAAGGTAGGCAATTTGGATCCAGATTTGCCTAAAGCATTTGCCCCGCCTTGGCCGCCTACAAATCCGAATCCGATCGCAGGTATACCTGCACCGTTCGGTATTGTAGCTCCTGCAGCTAGTGTTCAGTATGTCGATGTCAATGGCAACAACCAATATGATTATCCAGATGACATCTATTTAATTACTGGAATTCCGCCATCACCGGTTGTAAGAGCAAATGATTTAAGGTTGTCTGGTCCTGTTTAGATGCTTACTGTCTCTAATTACAATTTTTTAATATTATAAGATTTCTTGCGTTCTTGGCTTTGCATTTTGACTCCTAATGGCCACCTTTGCTATTTCTCGGCCAATCGGTAAGTGTATATCTTGCAAGCACTTCTTAGAACCTATGAAGTTAATCCTGGTGGCATTCATTATCTTGCTGCTGGTGGTGCCAGTATATGGGCAGCAGACGGCAGACGATTGGTTCAACAAAGGTGTTGCACTCTATGGTCAGGACAAGTACGATGAGGCCATCAAAGCTTATGACGAAGCTATCCGGCTGGATCCCAACTATGCCAAAGCCTGGATCAACAAAGGCATTGCTCTCGATGATCTGGGTAAGTACGATGAGGCCATCAAGGCTTATGATGAGGCCATCAGGCTAGATCCCGACTATGCCGAGTCCTGGAGCAACAACGGCATTGCACTCGATGATATGGGCAAGTACGATGAGGCCATCAAGGCTTATGATGAGGCCATCAGACTTGATCCTAACTATGCCGATGCCTGGTACAACAAAGGCATTGCTCTCGGGGAACAGGAT
>JAPKYC010000202.1 GCA_026394505.1 Methanothrix sp. | reverse complement strand
AAGGCTGAAGCCTACTGAGCAGAGGATCGATGAAAAACTTGAGAAGCTAAAGATGAGAAGTTATGTGGGATACAGCCTCGAAAATGTAAATCTTGATGGGAAAAATGGCTCACAGATATCGAGTTTTGACCTCAAATACTGGAGAAAGACAAACGATATTGAAAAGGCCCGACTGAGAGATGGAATCTGGATGATCGTTACAAACATCTCCGATACTGTGGAACCAAAAGAGTATCGGCTTGGTCCGGAAGAACTCATCTCTGCTTATCGGGGCAAGAATCAAATCGAAGAGGCGATTAAAGAAGTTAAATCATTTCTTAAGTTCCAGCCGACATTTGTCTACACCGACGAGCATGTTCGCGCTCACTACACGATATGCATCCTGTCCTATTTGCTGGATATGACCATCACAAACAAGCTCAGGGAAAAACCGATCGATGAGGTTGGCAGCACGAGAAAAGTTCACAAAACGTTGAGTAGATGCGAACTGGGAAAAGTGAGTGTAAATGGTACAAACCGTAGCGGATTGAAACTCATGCCTCTAACGGCTGATCAAAATAGCATAATGGAACTATTTAATTGTAGCTACCTGGCACAGAGTAGCTACTTGAGATCAATCGGTGTGGGAGGGAAGTAGAACAGACATAATGGAATTATTTAATTGTAGCTACCTGGCACAGAGTAGCTACTTGAGATCAATCGGTGCGGGAGGGAAGTAGAACAGACTTCAAAAAACAGGAGCTTTATCGCTAACGTTTTTGGTTTGAATCTGACGAAGATGGGTTGGAACCTCAAAGGCGTCTTACCCGACTACGTTCACATCCACAACATTCCTTATCGTCAGGCCCGCCCGGGCCTCCTGCCCCCTGGCACGATCGCTTGCCAGGCAATCCAGCCCGCCCTGACAACAGTGCCGCAAGCCGGGACGGCCCGGCCCGATGGCAGCGGCCACAAGCGCAGCCGGGAGCCGAGGCAACGATTCGGCACGGGTGAGCTGCTGCCGGGCGCTGCTGCCCACAGCCCCGCAAGGATGGCGATGCTGGAAGACTGCCGAGAAATTCTTTTAAAGAGTCTCTGCGCGTCCTCTGTGCACTCTGTGAGCTCTGTGGTGAGATCGTTAGTTAGTTAGGATATAGTTATCAGCTAATAGTAACCGCAAATCGTCATTGGTTCCAAAATCCAGCCCCCTGGAAAAGCCGCCTCAGCCGGAGTCCAGCTCCGCCTGACCTCAGGCCCGACCGGCCTCCTGCCCGCCCTGACAACAGCGCCTCAACCCCGGACGGCCCGGCCCACGGGCAGCAGAACGCGAACAAGGCAGAAGGCTGGGCGGTCAAATAGCTTTGTTCTTGAATTACGCCACCTGATATGAAACGCCGATAGCCTGAAACTCTCCCGTTTCCTGTCGCTCTAGTTTGGCTCTGATTTTTTCGAATCTTCTCACGGTCTCCTGTGAGTACAACCTCTCTCCGCAACGCAGACAAACCTCAGCGCAAACCATTAAAACCGCAGTATTGACGCCTCCGCGCAGAACCTTTTCAACTTCTTTTTCCACCAGATCGGTACCACAGACAGGACATCTTTCAAAGGGCATCGAATTCATTTCTTCCTCTTTTTGCAGTCGATCCATCTATTTGGGTCAGGCCGATAAACTGTTATCAGGACTGCCCATTGCTTCTTATCATTATAAGCCCAAACGCTGTGAACTGGATCGCCGCCAAAGGTTTGACCAAATATGAGAACGCTTGGGTAGGGTGAATCGTCAAGATATTCTTCAATAACAACTCCGTGCAAAGCCGAAAAATAGATCTCATCGAACTTGAGCCGGTCGGCATTGGCTTCTTCATAGGCATGATCAGTTATTCTGACCCTACCAGCCTCTATGGCTTCCTTAATGTCGGCGAGTTCTACCTGGTCTTTTACATTCACGAATTTATAAATTCATATCATGATTATTAAAGGTTTATGTCAGCTTCCATCTTACCCCTTCCTGCCCTTTTGATAAATGCCTGAATTCCTCTAAGATGAGCGAAATGTGCCAATCTCAGCGTCTACCCGGCTGAACAGTCGAGAGGTTAGCCTACCCTGCTGAGAAAACCCTTCGTCTATGGTATGCTGGATGGCCGCCCCGGATCTCTGCTAAATCGTCTTTGTGGGTCCTTTGTGAGCTTTGTGCGCTTTGTGCGCTTTGTGGTTGGGACGTAGCTGCTAGGATATAATTTTCAGCCAATAATAATAAGAAACTGGGATCGTTTCCCAAAATCCAGCCCATCCGAAAAGCCGCCTTCGCCAGAGTCCAGCTCTTCCTGGCTCTCAGGCCCGACCGGCCTCCCGCCCCCCGAGCATGCGCGTGCGAGCGGGCCCGCCCGGCAAGCTGCGACGCTAGCCACCGGACGGCCCGGCCCTCGAGCGGCGGTCTACACCATGCGAAGAAAAAGTCTATATCTCATCGACGATTATATTTCTTTGATGTTTGCTGAGTATATTCAGGCTGCAATGGATAAGGCGACTTACGAGATCATCGATGACCCAGAGCCATTTTACGGCGAGGTTCCAGAGCTTCAAGGACTGTGGGCAACAGGAAGAACTCTTGAGGAATGTCGAAAGAACCTCATAGATGCCCTTGAAGACTGGAGAGCAGCGCATCGGGCGTGGGGCTACCCGGTCCCGCCTCTCGAAGGTCATATGATACAAGTCTCGAAGGAGCCAATGGCCGTTGCAGACTAAATTCGTACCAGTTTCATGGCACGAGCTGACCGGGCGTCTCAACAATCTGGGATGGGATGGACCTTTTTCCGGCAAGAAGCATCCGTACATGCGCAAGGATGGAATATTCTTGCTCATTCCTAATCCACACCATGGCGAAGACGTTAGCGTTGACCTCATTAAGAAGGTCCTAAAAAGAGCAGAAATCAATCGTGACCAATGGTTTGAGGCTGCATAGCTTCATATTGCTTGATTTTTGGTCTACTCAGACCAGGCGATGTATTCTTAGAATCCAGCCACCCGGAGAAGTCACTTCAGCAGGAGTCCAGCTCCGCCTGGTCCTCAGGCCCGACCAGCCTCCTGCTACCGGACACGAGTGCTTGCCTGGCAAGCCAGCCCGCCCTGACAACAGCGCCGCAGCCCGGACGACCCGGACCACGGGCGGCAGGCCACGAGCGCAGCCGGGAGCCGAGGCAACGATTCGGCACGGGTGAGCCGCTGCCGGGCGCTGCTGCCCACAGCCTCGCAAGGATGACGATGCTGGAGACTGCCAGGAATTCCTTTTCAAAAGTTTTGTCAATCATTTGAAAATGGCCCTTAGCCGATATATTCTTAGCTTAGGTGCACCATGGTTAACTCATGAGTGCTTCCGATAAGACGATTTCTTCTCCTGCTTCTGTGTCGATTGGAGCTAAAATCACTCCTGCACAAGCCATGCAAATCAGGGAGCTGATCGAAGCTGGGGCTTTTATTAACGAGTCGGACTTCGTAAGAGATGCCATCCGCCACAGGCTGACGGAAATAAGGGTAATCAAGTGCCGGGATATCGACTACGATACCGCCAGGAAGGAGGTTACAGGCTACTTCAAGCGTCAGGGAGAGGCATTTCCGGATGAAGCTGCTGAAGATCTGGAACTCGACTTCGATCTGGTGATGAGAATCACGGAGGAGCTAAGAAAGGATGGCACATTGGAGGAAGCCTGATGGACTATTACGAAATTGGAGATACCATTCACGGATCTAAGATCTACGTAGAGGCCAGGAAGATCGAAGGATACAGGGTAATTGTGAAAACAGGGAGACATAAGGCTCAAAGCGTTACGCTCATCGAAAATGCTAAGGCTGTAATTGTAAAAAAATTAAAGTATGCTACTAAAAAACCTAGCGAGCCTCAGGATTGATGTGATTCATTACTTCCAAGGCTCCAACTCCACCCGGGCCCCATACCCGACCGGCCTCCAGCCCCCCGAGCATGCGCGTGCGTGCGGGCCCGACTGGCGGACGACGGCTGTGGCCAAGGATGGCCTTTGCCGAGAAACGGCTCCACCGACGCGGACCGAGGACTCTGGCGAAAAATTGTCCATTTCTCATCGGAACTTCGCGGCTTCGCGCCTTCGCGTGAACCCGTGATCTCGGCCCGACTGGCCCCCTGCCCCCGAGTGCGAGCGCTTACCTGGCAAGCCAGCCCGCCCTGACAACAGCGGAGCAACTCCGGACGGCCCGGCCCACTGGCGACGGCCACGAGCGAGAGCCGGGCAAGGCAGTCATGGTCGATGGGCTGCCGGGCGCTGCTGCCCACAGCCCCGCAAGGATGGCGATGCTGGATGACTGCCTCGAATATTTTCTGATAATAATAAGAAACGGAGATCGTTTCCCATAATTCAGCGCCCGCAAGTCCGCCTATGCTGGCCCGGCTCTTCCTAGCATCAGGCACGACCGGCCTCCAGACCCCGAGTGCGAGTACTTG
>JAPKYC010000281.1 GCA_026394505.1 Methanothrix sp. | reverse complement strand
TGAAATTGACATCGCAATCAAACCTTGCATCCCAGAATGTCGCTTGATGAAGAAAATTGACGTCATCAAAAAAGAGAGAACCACAAAAATGGGTATTCATAAATGCTGAGCCGCCACAAAACCTTGTCCCTCTGAAATCTGCAAAACACATGAATTTCGAATCGTTGAAAGTTGCACCTTTGAAGAAAGAAGTAATATAAAATTGAATTGGCTTTATAATAATCAAATTGCTAAAATCAGCGATTCCATCAAAGCTCGAATTATCGATTCTGATGGAGGAAGAAACAAAGAAATTATCTTTGTCTTTAGGCAAATCAAGAGTTTTTATGATTAGATCGCCTTTAATTATGATATGATCGTAGTCTACTGGCTCGCCTTTCTCGATCTTGGCAAGTATCTCGCTGGCGGGAACCTCCCTCAAGCCCTGGATGTCTTGGGTGCCTTCTGCCATTTTACACTATTTCCTCCAAGGCCTCTACAGTGATCAAGATATATGGTCCTTTGGACAAACCTTAATCTATCTTGCATGCTGATTACTTTCGCCCCGCACAGATTCCCCTTAAATAGCGGTCATATCACTATAATGATTAATGACACGAAACGAAAGACATGTCGTTAAAAATCCGGAAGGCGGTTGGGATGTCAAAAAGCCTCATGCAGAGCGAGCATCAGGTCATGCAGACACGAAAGCCGAGGCTGCTAACCGCGCACGAGAGATATGCATAAACGAGAAGGCTGAATGTGTCATACATGGCAAGGACGGAAAGATCCAAGATTCCAATAGCTACGGAAAAGATCCGTGCCCACCAAAAGATAAGAAGTGAGGGCTTCTTCCGTGAGCTTACCTTCGGACGCTAGCATATTTGAAAACAAGATTCATGAGTCTAATGGAGGATTATGGCGTTGAGTTATGAGCACTTAGATGCTCGCACACGTCAATCTATGCAAAAAGAAGTAGATTTGGATATATCAAGAGGAGCACTTTATATTAGCTCTCGCTTGAATCCACAAGGCATAGAAAAATACCCGTCACTTCTAAAGGAAGCAATTCAGAGCCATGAAGATGCGTGGCTTGCAGATGAACTGAGACATATCAATTGCATGAATACCACCGAAAAGCGGAAGTCATCAACGGTACGGGTTCCGATTACCGCCCCAGAGACTCTTGCAGAAGGTGAATTCAATCGGTTCTATATACGTGGCCTATGCATGAGAGCAATGGAGGACGACATAGCTGAAGTGGTGGTGTGCAGAGGTAAGCAAGTTAGCCAACCACGTCCAGAATCAGAAGCTATGATAGGCAAACAAATCTCGGCAAAAATACTGCTCGAAGACCTTAGGAAATCTCAAGGAGTAGAACCTGCGCTTGGTCTTCCGCCTGGACCAAATTCAGGTTTAACTGTCCGCTTGCCATGAAGCATCCCTACTCTATTTTTAGAATCTGGAAAGGAATAGATAAAAAAGAGTGCAGAGGCCTCGATGAAGGAATATGAGATAAGGGACCCAGTCTACGGATTTGTAGCCTTCAATGAATGGGAGAAAGAGATCATTGATCATCCTGCATTCCAAAGGCTCAGGCGAATAAAGCAACTTGCTCTGACGGATATGGTTTATCCGGGAGCGGTTCACACCAGATTTGAGCATTCACTGGGTGTAATGCACCTTGCCACGATAATGTACGACTCAATTGTTAATAATAATAGAAGAATACTTGAAGACCGTTTAAGCTACAATGATATTGGACTTAAAAAGGATAGGCAGCTCATCCGGCTGGCAGCCTTATTGCATGATATTGGACATGCCCCCTTCTCACATGGATCTGAGGAGATAATGCCCCTGAATCCTCTGAAAAACAAGCCCTTCAAACACGAAGATTATACTACCGCAATAATAAAAACTATATTAAAAGATGTAATAGAAAATCATCCGATAAACAAGAGAAATTGCAGAATAGATGCGAACGAGGTCGCCGCCCTGATAGAGGGAAATACGGAGATAATCGGCGAGCGGATTTTCTGGAGAGTTCTGATATCGAGCCAACTCGATGCGGATAGAGGCGACTACCTCTTGAGAGATTCGTATCACACAGGAGTTAAATATGGAATTTACGATCATTCCCGGTTAATAAACACACTCTCCCTGGGAACTGATCCTGAGTCAGAAGATGTCGTTCTTGGCGTGAACAAGGATGGATGGCATGTTGCTGAATCGGTAGTAATTGCGAGATATCAGATGTTCACTCAGGTTTACTTCCATAAAACCAGGAGAGCTTTTGACCACCACCTCAAGAACGCAATGATTAAGGCGCTTGACGGAGGGAAGCTTCCTGGAATTGAGGCCATCGATAGCTTCTTACGTCTTGATGATTACGTGATGTGGAATCAATTCCAGCATCATCGAGACGATCGTGACAGCATGTCAATCATAAATAGAAATCATATCCGGGAGATCTACTCAACACCAGAGGCCCCCAATCAAGAAGACGAATCAGAACTGCAAGAAAAGAAGTCGCGTCTTGATAGTGCCGGGATAGGCTATTATGAAGACAAATCCGAGAGGCTCTGGTATAAAATGGCAGAGGGCAGGAACGGCGACAAGGAGATAATGATAATGGGCGAAGATGGTGTTGCTCGCCCTCTCTCGAAGTTTTCATCAATTGTAAAAAATATAGGCGAGGTAAAACAAATAAGGATTTATGTGAGGCCGGAAGATAGAATGATGGCCAAGGAGGCATTGAGATGAACCATGATTCAAATCACAGGGAGAGCATTTTCAGAGCCGCGGGGCTAATTGGCTACCTGGTAAAACGGCTGAATGAGGACAACCCAGAGAAGCAGATCGGAAAGACGATAGTCCAGAAGATGATGTATCTGCTCTCCCGAAAAAATATCGCCAGATTTGATTTCTCGATGTACCATTACGGCCCGTATTCTTCAGAATTATCGGGAGAGATGAGCTTTGCCGAGAGAAACGGAATCATAAAAATAGCCTGGAAAGATAATGAAGGCTATTTTATAAGATCAAGTGAGACTGCAGAGCAGTTCTTTGCCCTTCTTGACGACGAAGAGCGGCAAGCAGTAGACGACTTTGTAAGGCAGTTCGGCAAATTTAATGCCACCGATCTCTCCTTGGTCGCAACCGCCCTTTACCTCAAAGACAATTTTGGAGTTGAGGACGGCAGACTTCCTGAGGCGGTCCATAACGCCAAGAAAAAATACAGCCCTGAATATATCGAGAAAATATTGAAATCCGGCGGAATCCTGCAGAATTAATGTTAAATGGCAGGCGCGCCGACGGTTGCCAACGAGCCTGCATGCCAGTTAATCCCGAAGCGTTCTCCTCCCCATATACCTGTAAGCGACAGTTACCCGCGGTGGGTCTGCTCCCTTCCGGGCCTGAACCGGTTCCCGCAATTATGGTACACAGACCTTCCTTCCGGAAGACCCATGGACCGGTGCTATCCCTGCAGGACGGAGAATCATAGTTCGCAACTGGACTGAGCACACAGCGCCCAGAGTCTTCCGTCAGCTTCGCCCCCCGCTTATCGACGATTTCGGGTTATAGGTGACGCCGAACCACCCGGACTGCCCGCCACTTTTAACATTGAGGTGA
>JAPKYC010000163.1 GCA_026394505.1 Methanothrix sp. | reverse complement strand
GAGCAGAGAATTTGCCGGATCCGTCTCACTCCCATTTTCGGCTGTATTTGGGGAAGATGCCTTCTCAGCCCCCTGCAATTTTGCAGCAAATGCATTTAGTCCCCCATCAGCTCCAGTTTCCGCTTTCTGCATGACGCTATTCGCCAAAACGATTGCGGCTGCGATGGCTACAACCAGGCATATAATTATCTTGCCCTTTGTACCGATTTTGGTTGCCCCGCAATTGCATCCCGGTCCGCATTCCGATGCGCCTTCCGCCTGATTCGCGGCTGAAGTCGGCTCCAATTTGTCATTGTCCATGGCGTTGTCTCCTTCTTGCATTTAGCGGCAGCCATTTCCCGCATCATTGTCGCAACATGGAGAAGGTTTGTTTTTCGGGCCTACAATAATGCTTTCCGAAAACCTATCCATGGCCGAAGTGGCCCCTTTCTGGATCATGCGCCCCAAGGCTATGGCTTCATTGATCTCATCTTTTCCGATTCCCAGTTTTCTGGCCTTATCAACGTGAAAGGTTAAGCAGGGCTGACAATGAGCGGCTAAGGATGCCCCAATGGCAATGAGTTCTTTTGTATTTTCGTTCATTTTCATTTGCTCCTCTTTCTCATTTGTTCAGAGCTAAAGGCAGTGTTTCTTTACATGTGAAAATGCGCATATATGAATGTTTTGGCATGACGCACCTTATGATTTTTTGCCAGAAACATCACTGGGCAGAAATATCTTCGCATTTCTTATCCTAAGCCACCAGCAGGTTGGCCAGATATCCAGCGGCTACCGCTATGGCAAAGATGGTGAGCACAAAATCTGCCAGCAGCTTCTTCTCAAATATAGCTAAGAGAAGTGTCAGCTCCGGGATGCTCGCCCCAGCTCCGCCGATAACCAGTGCCAGGACGGCCCCCACGCCCATTCCCTTCTCCGTGAGGACCAGACCAATGGGAATCATGGTCTCTCCGCCCGGATGTAAATGGGAACGCCAATGATGGCTGCCACTGGAACGGCCAGGGGATTGTCCGGCCCGGCGAAGCGAGAGATGATCTCCGTAGGAACGAATCCATGAATGAATGTGCCGATGCCAACGCCTAACAGGAGATAGGGCACGAGCTGACGGAATAGGCCGAATGCGAATGCAGCTGAGCGTTGTATTCTTGATCTCGAATCCGCTGCCTGCTGGCAGTCACAGCAGCTTCGTACTGCGGCCACGGATTTCACCTGGCCGGCAAAGCCAAGAGCGTCGAGCAAAAGGCCGATGGCAATTGCGCCCACGAAGGTGACGGCAAAATAGAGTGCCGCTATCTTCCAGCCCATCAGAATGACGAACAAGGATATTATTACCGGATTTAGTAAGGGCGAAGCGAACAAGAATGCCATGGCAGATGCGAAGGGCACGCCGGCATTGAGCATTCCCAGAAGGAGTGGTATGGTCGAGCAGGAGCAAATGGCGTTAGCGCGCCAAAACCAGCCCCGAGAATGCTGCCCAGGAATTTGTGCCGTCCTCCCAGGGCCTTTTTTATGGTCTCATCCGGTACGTACTCCTGGATCAGCCCCACGAGAAAGGTTATGCCTATGAATAAGACGACAAGCTCGATTTATCAAAAAGCAAGTGAAAAGGCAGTCATAGAGAAAAAATGCGGATCAGGCCGCTCATTTTAACAGCATCCCTGCTTTTCCGACTTTATAGTCCCCTCCTTTTCGAGCTGCCTCTTCACCTTGGACCAGATCTTCTCCTTTTTGTAAACCTCACGAAGCTCCTTGATGTCCGGGAAGCTAATGGCCTCGCCCATGCACAGATTGGCACAGGTGGTGCAGCCCACCACGCATTGCAGGGGCCTCGATGCTACCGGTCCTTCCTCGTTCCAATCATAGACCTTTCTTCCGCAGTTCATGCACATCCCGCACTTCACGCACTTATCGTAATTTACGGCGGGATGCCAGTTGATCTTCTCCCTCGGATATCCGACTAACCATGCCATATTCATCACCTCAAATATTTCACAATTTCATCATCTGTTATACGCACTTCCTAATCTGTAAAAATAACTTTGCATTAATTTAAAAAAATACAGGTGAGGTCATCTGGCCCTAATCGGTTACCTCTATCTCCAGAACATCCACAAAGGTCTCGGCGTTGCCGGAAGCAGTGGCCACTATGCTCACCCTGTAATTCCCCGGTGCTACGTTGGCACTCCATATTCCCACATATTTGCCTGCAGTGGATTGTAGCAGGCTCGTCCTTGCCGCCTCAGAGCCGTCGAGAGCGTTTACAATGGCAGTGCAGCGCAAGATGCTGTCCGCTTTCTGCACATTGGCACCCGCAGAAGGAGAAGATTTGCCGGAGGAGCCGATTTGCACATAGCCATCTTTGCGGTCCAAGTTGGCAAAGCTCTGCGGAGATCCAAATCCGCAGGTGGCGCATCCCTTCACCGTGAGCTTGACCTCGTCATTTGATGATGAATTCGATGATGAGTTCTCCGCGGCCTTTGTCTGCCTCTCCTGGAATGATACCGTTATGATCGTGGCTTGCCCGGACCTAACGGGATTGGGCCTGGCGTCCGCTTCTATTAGCTCGAAGTTGAACTTGGGCTGATTTTCCAGCCAGTCACGCCAGGAATAGAGCCTGGCATCGTAGCCGGAGAGATACAGCGCGAACCAGACTAAAGAGGCCTCGACGCCCACGTTGGTGTAGACCACGACGGGCCGATCCTTCTCCAGCTTAGCGAAGACCTTCTGCAAATTCTCCTGTGGTTTTATACTCTCATTTACCAGCACGTTCTCGAAAGGAATGGTGACGGCTCCGGGAATAGAACCTATGTCATAGTCACTGGCCTGCCTGGCATCCACGATCTGGGCCCCGCCGTTAACGACGAATTCATAGGTGGCGAGAAGCTCAGGCTTGATAAGAGGAGCATACTCCGTCTTCGACCTTGTGGCAGATTTATTGCTGGTATTTCGCCCGGCTGCTGCCCAGTCATCGATGCTGCCGTCCAGAACTTTAATTTTTTCATGCCCCAGGTACTTGAGCAGCCAGTAGGAGAAGATCGCCGGGGATGGCCCGCTGCCGCAGGGAAGACACTCGCCTGCAATTACCAGGGAGTCGTTTTGGGAAATGCCTGCTTCGCCAAGCAACGTGGCTATCTCTGACACGGACTTGAGCTGATCGCCTTCGCCTAAAAAGTCCTTGTAGTTGACATTGACGGCACCTTCCATGTATCTGGTCGCGCTGGGGCTGATGTCGAGCACAATGTCTTCAGGGGGGACATTCACGGGGGAGACAAGCACCTTCGCAAACCGGTCCGTTTCCGTGCCCGCCAGGACGGGCGCGCTCAAGAACAGACAATACAGAAGAATGGAAATGATCCCGTAAATGATCATCGTCTTCGCTATGGAGAATCCCTTGCGCTTTTCTATGCAGGGATCTGAATTATTTGACGGCCTACTCAGTGTAATCATAAACCTTATCACCGCGATTCAAGCATGAATTCGGTTCAGGCGGCTTGCAGCCCATCACCTCTTTTACCTTTTCGACAACCATCGAGCAATCTTTTTTGTCGAATACGATCTCATGGGATTTTTCAATTCCAAGTTCAGTCACAATAATCTGAATGGCCGGCTCAATCTCGGCATGCTGCAAAGTCTTGGCGGCACACTGCACCGGACAGCCGTCGATCGCTATCATCAGGCCTGCTTCCTTTGCCGATTTGACCATTCCCTTGATGTGACCTCCCACTCCCGCCAGGCAGAAGAATCCGGCCACCTTCTCTTTGGCCAGTTCAATTGCCGCCTGGTTTGCGATCTGTCCCACATTTGAGGCTCCACAGCAGGCCACAACCCGCACATCCGAGCAACCGCACATACATTTCTTTTTCTCTTCCATGAATTGCCTTCTTATTTCTTGAGCATTCTCTTGATCTCTTCCACAGTCGCGGTCCTGCCCATCATCACTGACTTTCCATCGATGTAAAGGGCGGGGGTCATCATCACTCCCCGGTCCATGATCTCCTGGATGCTGTCCACCTTGACCACTTCCGCCTGAATGCTGAGTTCCTGGACTGCTTTCTCTACGTTTTTTGTCAAGCTCTTGCACTTGGCACAGCCTGTTCCTAAGACTTCTATCTTCACCATTTCATTCACCACTAGATTTTGATTTGCCATCTGATCTAATAAACCTGGAGCTCATCCTGAAGCCTAAATCAGTTGCCAGTAGATGAGCGGGGCCAGAGCGAATAGCGTGATTCCTGTTATCAACCGGATGGCAACTCTGTGTTTGTTCCGGAAATTATCCACTTGCTCCGGACTCATACCTAATGCGATTATTCCTCCCAGGAGCAGCACTGGAAGTGCTATGCCCAGGTTATAAATCATCAGATAAATTAGCCCTGACGAGGCAAATCCATGGCTGGAGATTATGCCGATGATCGCTATGTAGACCCCTCCCACACAGGGTGCCCTTACCAGCGAGAAGAGCGCTCCTAAAAGGAAATAGGAGATGACACTTCTGCTGGCAATGACACGATGGACATATTTCTTAGTCCAATCCGTGCGGAAGAGGGACGTGCCTCCACTATGCAGCCTCCTCGCGTCCTCCATCTGCATCACTCCCAAAAACAATAGGACAAATGCCAGGACAAAGCGAAACATAGTGGCAGTGGACTTTTCCTGTAGAACGCTAAATAGGCCCACTCCAAAAATAATGTAGACCACGAAGGTACCCAGGGAAAAGAAGGCCACCATACTCAAGATATCTCTTCTGCGGCCCGTACTTGCCAGCATTGAGCTTGCCAGAAAGGCTAGCATGGCTAGAAGACAGGGGT
>JAPKYC010000187.1 GCA_026394505.1 Methanothrix sp. | reverse complement strand
TTGTCACAGTGCCCTCAACGGAATCGGAAGAAAAAGTGGCGGAAGAGTTTGCTTCTTATCCTATGGTGGACATAAGAAACGTCGGCAGCAGATACATGCTCCAGTTCGGCCCCATGAGCGATAAAGAGTATGCCGAGCTGGCAAAGCTTGCCAATGCCAAGTTCGATAGTCCCGAGATCAGGCACATGGGACCGATTTATAGCCAGGAGCTTCAGGCGCAGGTCATCAAGTATCTTCCTCTTTCTTTCCTATTGATGGCCATAGTGGTCTTCCTGGTGTTCAGGGAACCCATGGTTTCTCTGCTGGTTGTGATCAGCGCTCTGGCCGACATTTTGACGGCGGCAGCTTCCATGAACCTGACCGGCGTTCAGCTCTCTCTGGGAACGGTGGCTGCTCTACTCATGCTCATCGGTTATTCTGTCGATACCGATATTCTGCTATCCATGAGGGTCTTGAAGCGCAAAGGGACGGTGGAAGATAAGATCGTAGGAGCAATGGGAACAGGCCTAACCATGACCGGTACTACCATTGCTGCGGTAATTTCCCTAATATTAGTCTCAAACTTCCTGTATCTCATAGTACCGTCATTCACCAGAATGGACATCATAGCCGATATGACCACGGTCCTCATATTCGGCCTGGCTGCGGATATCTTCAACACCTGGGTCACCAATGCTCAGGGGCTGAGATGGTACATGAATAGGCCGAAGAAGGCGGTAAGGGGGCAGAGAAGATGAGCCTTTTCGAGGAACTATCCAGGGATCGAAGGGTCGTCTTGTACGCAGCGGTCGTGGCTTTGGCCATCGTATCCATAGGCTTTTTCGGTCTGAAGTTCGGGTTGGATCTGGAGGGCGGCTCTTATCTGCAACTGCAATTGCAGGGTGCGGAGGCACAAATCGATGTCACTCCGGAAAAAATTCTAGAAGTTCAGTTTAATGCCTCCTCCGTAGAGAAACACGGACAGAGCTATGTGGTGACGGTGCCGGGCATTGTCGATCCCGCGCTTGCCGATGATCTTGGCTACACAGGGGCGAAAATCGCAGCAGGAGATAACAGCACCAAGATCACAATAATGGCAGCTCCTGAGACCATAGTCATCAACTACCTCAAGAAGAATCTGGACGCAGACGTCCAGCTCAATGTCTTAGTTGCACCCATCCGCTATGAGATACGCACCAATGTTACCCGGGAATCGCTTGATGCGCTCTTAGCTCCGGTAGGCGGCAAAGTGCCCCCCGGCGAAGACGCATTTGTCATGGGCGTGTCCAAGGAGACCGTGGACGAGACCAAGAAAGTCCTGGACTCCAAGCTCAATCGGCTGGGCCTGCAGGACATAAAGGTCAGAGTTGTAGATAATAAGTACATCCTCATCGATCTGGCGGGAATGGATGTGGCCGCTGCCCAGGAGGTAGTGGGCAAGCTCGGCAAATTTGAGATAAGAATCCAGACCGAGAACAACCAGAGCATGCATGTGCTCTATGGAGATGCCGTGGAGACTGTGGATATCCCCCAGGGTGAACGCAATGGTGGATGGGGTGTTCCCTTTGTGCTCTCGGAAGAGGGAGCGATGGTCTTCCAGAAGGCTGCGATCGATTCGGGTGCCACCAAGAGACCCGAGGACCATTACATATCCATGTATCTGGATAAGGATGAGATCTTTTCCGCTCCTCTTGCCCCTGAGCTGGCAAGCAGTCTGCAAAAGGCTCCCTCTCGAAGCATGCAAGCGACCGTGGGTGCAGACGATGCAGGCTCTGCTAAGGCCAAAGAGCTTTACATTCACCTGCGAGAAGGCGCCCTGCCGGTCAATGTCGAGGTTGTCGGCTCCGGTCAGGTCTCGGCCGCTTTGGGCAAGCAGTTCAAGATTCAGATGGTCATAGCCGGGCTGATTGCTCTCCTGGCCGTTGCCGGTATGATCTTCCACCGCTACCGGGAGAGGAGGATTGTCCTGCCCATGATTACCACGTCCTTTTCCGAGGTCATAATGATGCTGGGCGTTTGGGCAGTAGCCGGCTGGCAACTGGATCTGGCCAGCCTGGCCGGCATCATCATGGTGATAGGGACAGGCGTCGATCAACTGGTCATCATCACCGATGAGCTGATGAAAGGCGGCGAGGCAGCGGCATCGTCAGCCGAGCGCAGCATCAAGGAGAGGGCGGCGGAAGCGTCGCTGAAGGCGAGCGCAGGCAAGGTTGTCGCCACCAGCAGCAAGGTCTATTTGACCCGGCTGTCCAGGGCTTTCATGATCATCCTGGGTGCGGCGGCGACCACGGCTGTGGCTATGTTGCCATTGCTGGTCATGGGCTTTGGCGCCCTCACCGGATTTGCACTCATCATCATCCTGGGTGTGATCCTGGGCACATTAATAGCCAGGCCTGCTTACGGCAGGGTCATCGGACATATCCTGGCCACGAATTAAAAGAGAGAAGAAAATGCCTGCCAGGCCGCATTTCGGCCTGGCGGGCATTTTCTTTTCTTTTTGAAGTGGCTATAGTTATTAAAGGAGATATAGATGCCCGGCTTTGATGCCATAAAAGCCACTCTCGATGAACTATTCGAGGCTCTCTCGGCTAAGAGCATAATTTGCGAGCCGATCGAGATGGAGGACAAGATCATCATACCCATAACCAAGATGGGCCTGGTCTTTGGCACTGATACGGGCGGGACAGGCCGGGATGCAAGCCAAGAGGGGGCGGCAAGATACAAAGCGGGCGGCGGTGTGGGGATATCTCCCATCGCCGTGGTAGTTGTCTTCAAAGGAATCACGGGTCCTGAGGGCGCGAAGGTTGTTCCCCTGTCGCCGCCGGAAGAATCGTTATCCGACATCGCTCATGTCTTTATAGAGAGAATAATGGGCCATAAGGAGATGCGAGAAAAAAGTGCTGAAAATATGGCCGCCATCAAGGTAGAATAGCCGCCAGCTTGAGGATTCAAGGATGCAGTTTTCTTATCTAGCCATATTTATCTTGCTTTTGATCCTTCTTTTCGCTTTTATTCTCCTCGCCCCCTTTCATCTCTCCCTGGATATCGGCAAGACGGGACCACTGGTAGAGGGTAGTATTAAGCTGGCCTGGCTTGGGCGCACTTTAATGAAGGCGGAGATATCCCCCCAATCCGCCGGCGATTTGCTGGCATCCATCTGGAAAGAGAAGGCCAGAGAGGAAAAGGAAGAAAAAGAACAAGAAGGAAGAGAGGCAAAGCTGGAGGAGAGAAGCGAAATCGACAATTCGGCGGATAGTGAGGAGAATGGTCTCGTTCGTCCTCCCAGTATTCAATCTCTGATCGATGTCGCTCCCGCCCTGGCGAAAATTCTCCTGGATCTGCTCAAATCAATCCTCTTTAAAACAGTTTCCTGCCGCTTATGCTTTGGCCTGGGTGATCCCGCCCAAACGGCTATTATCAGCGGCTACCTCTGGTCTCTGGCATCAGCCTTCGGCCTCTTTCCGGGCAAGATCTTCATAGATCCCTGGTTTGAGGGTGAGCGGCTGGAGGGAGAACTTGCGGCAGAGATGGAGGCCAGATTGCTTTGGGCCGTCTTTGCCGTGATCCAGGCCTTGCGGGTGAGAGAGATAAGGCAGCTCTTAAGAGAGATGCTGGGGAGGGCATGACATTGGAGAATATCACGGATATGCGGGTTATGGTGGGCAAGGAGATAAAAGCGGGCGATAGAACCATCTGGCCCGTGATGAGAATCTCGATTCTAAATACCTGTGAGGACAGGATCCTGGCAATCCAGATCACACCACTCGCTATGCTCATCATCGAACCGGCAGGACAATATGCAGTATCCTTTGCTGGAGAGCCGATGACCATCGAGGCCATTTTAGAGCTGGCCGCACCCCTGAGAGATGTCCTGGAAAAAACGCGAGGTGCTGCCAAGATCATAAAGGTAGAATAGCCATGCCCCTCCATCTCAACAAGCCTGCTTTGCGGGCTTTAGGTATTGCGGAGAGCTTTGTGCGCTCTTGTCCCACTTCCACAATAGCCGGCGTGGTCATGCGCGCCGACTTACGCGTGGACGGCCTGGCCTATGCCCAGGCCACTGTGGGCGGCGACGACGGCACAGAGAGCGTGCTTCGCCTTTACCGGCAACTGGGCCGGGAGGACGTGAACGCCCTGATCTTAAGCGGCGCGGCCATAAGCTGGTTTAACATCATCGATCTAAGGCGGGTCTTCGAAAAAACGAAAAGGCCTTTGGTCTGCCTGACCTACGAGGAATCTCCCGGCCTGGAAAAATATATTCGCGAGTATTTCCCCAGCCCCGAGGAGAAGCTTCGCCGCTACCGGGCCTTGGGAGAACGCCAGAGCGTCAGGCTCAAGACGGGCTACGAGGTCTTCGTCCGGGTCCGGGGAGCCTCGATCGAGGAGGCGAGAATTCTGCTCAACAAATTCACGCGAGACGGCCGGGTGCCGGAACCGGTGCGCCTTGCCAGGCTGGCGGCGCGAGCAGCACAAAAAGAATAAACGCGATCACAAACGGCCAATGCCCGGCTCATTATATTTCCCTTCTGTCGGCCCCGGCTTGATTTCCGCTTCAAGAGCGGTCATGACCTCTGCAAACTCAGTTTTCAGCCTTTGCGCCAATTCCCTTGCCCCCTGCAATGAATTGGACCGCCCCATCAGCTCCAGCTCCCTGGCCAGGGCCGAAAGGCGCATCGCTCCGACGTAAGCGCTGCTGGACTTCAGGCTGTGGGCAGCCATATGCAGGCCCCTGGCGTCCCCATCTTCCACAGACTGCATAATGGCATTTACCTTCTCAGGCGAATGCTTGATGAAAAGACCGCCCACCTCGACGATGATATCGGGATCTCCCTCATCTTGCAGCTCTCGGAGGCGGGCCAGCACCGACCGATCGATCACATCGCAGAAATCTTCTCCTCCTTCCTTCATTCTCCTACCCTCCCTGCCGGCAGCCGTGATTTTAAGAGAGCTGCGAGACAGGTATCTTACTTGTTTCGTACTATTTATCCTTAACTTAATTCAGATTTTCTCGGCCAGAAGCAGATTGCCAAACTGTGAATGGAGGATCCAATCGCTGTACTTTTTTCTGATGCTCAGGGCAAAAGTAGCTGGTCCTCCCGCCGATCTTTTCGTGCCGGAGAAGAGCACCGTCCCGAGGGCATGTGCCTCCTGGATAGCGGTGGGGCAGGAGACGGGAATCAGGAAGCTTTTCCAGATCGGCATGAGTGGCAAGAGCCGTTCTCAGAACTTCCTGAATGGATGAATAGAGGGCTACAAGCTGCCCAATTGTCAGGCCGCGAGTTTTCGGACAGATGCCCGCCTGAAAAAGAGCCTCATCCGCATAAAGATTGCCGAGACCAGCGAGAAGACTCTGATTGAGCAGGGCGGGTTTGATCAGGCCCTTTCTGCCGCTCATGATCTACAAAGAGCCCACCTGTTCAAGCTGCAGGACATCAGGGCCGATCTTTCGATCCACCAAAAAGGCTTCGGGACTTTTCGCGAGGACCACCTCGACGAAGATCCCGATCCTGGATCATCGAAGGCGATTATCTTCTTTCCGAGGCCATCAGATATCCTCCAAAGCTCGCTCCCCAGAGGATTACCGGATAGACGATCATCCTCTCCATACCGCCCGGTCCCAGTCCCAGGTGGATCCCAAGCACAAACAGTACCAGGGAGCCTAAAGTCAACCCTCCCAGAAGGATAACCGCGATGGACATGGGAAATCTTATCAGGGCAAAGGATAGGATTTCAGATAATCCGCCAAATACAAAAGTGATGCCGGCGAAGATCTCATGGTAAGGGCTTAAATTCTCGGGAAAAATGCCGACGCCCATCGCACCCATGCCGGTTAAGATCATGAGAATAGTGAACAACTTATTTTTATGAAAGGAATGAAATGTAATTGCCGAGAGAATGATCAGCAGGCCCAGGACGATGATGGAGCTGTTGAAGAATCCCGCCGTGGAGCCTATACCTAGATCGCTTATCATATTTTCGGAGATGCTGTAACCGGGATAAAGCGCCTCACAGATGAGCATAAAGATGAGGAATTGAGAGGCCCCGACGAAGGAAAGCAATCCGGCAAAACGTTTCGAATACATAAATAAGGGTTAACTGCATAAATTAATATATAAAGCTATTGATGACACCTCTTTGACAATTCAGCAATGGCCTAGAGCGCCGCATTATTGAGGGCATCCTGACAGCCGCATGACCTCTCCTCAGGAATTTTTTGCGCGGCCAGATAGATTATCTCCCCAACAGTTTCCCGGCACTTATTCATCAGATCGGCGATCTCTGAGATGGCGAGGTCGCTTCCGCCCGCCATTCCCGCGGCGGGGTTGGTGACGATGCAAAGCGATGCATAGCAAAGCGCTGCCTCCCTGGCCAGGACTACCTCGGGATAGACGGTCATGCCCACCACATCCCCGAACTGACGCATCATCCTGATCTGGGCGGGCGACTCCAGATGCGGGCCCTGTGCACAGACGTAGACGCCCTCGGCGACCTGTTGGCCAAGCGAGCGGGCCGCCTCGGCCAGAGAAGCGCGAAGCCTTGGGCAATAGGGCCGACTCATATCCACATGAACGGCTCTATCTTCAAAGAAGGTATTGGGCCGGCATTTGGTGAACTCCACAAAGTCGCTCGGCAAAAAGATGCTGCCCAGGGGGTGTCCGGCCATGCTGCCAGCGGTGTTGGTGGAGATGATCGCATTTACGCCCGAAATCCTGGCGGCGGAGATGATGGCCCGGTAGTTGACTTTGTGGGGAGGCAGGTGGCGGTTTCCATGGCGGGAGATGAAGACTATCTTTTGTCCCAACATCCTGCATCGGACAATGGGAACTCTACCATAGGGCGTCTCCACCTCGTCCGCCAGCCCTTCCAGGGCGAAGCCCACACCACCGATGACGGCCAGATCAGCATTCATAAGAGCAATTCGGTCCTCCTTCTTAATATTATTTTTCAAACCATGGGCATGAGCGGTGGCCGGAAGACGCCCTTCTCTGTGATCAGGCCGGATACCAGCTCCAGAGGCGTGGCATCGAAGGCCGGATTGTAGACTTCGATGCCCTGGGGCGCGAGGCGCACTCCCGCCAGGGTGCAGATCTCCTCGGCATCGCGCTCCTCCACGACAATGTCCTCTTCTTGGTGCAGGCGGTCAAAGGTGGAGAGCGGCGCGGCCACGTAGAAGGGAACCTTATGATATCGGGCCAAAACAGCGTGGCTGTAGGTGCCGATCTTGTTGAAGACGGCATCCCTGGTGATGCGATCGGCGCCCACCATGACCTTGTCGATTTTGCCCTTCCTCATCAGGCTGCCGGACATGCTGTCGCAGATGAGCGTAACCGGTATTTTATCCTGGTCCAGCTCCCAGGCGGTCAGGCGCGATCCCTGGTGCAAAGGCCTGGTCTCGCAAGCGTAGACATGAATGTGCTTGCCTGCGGCAACTGCGGATCGAACGACGCCCAGTGCCGTGCCCCAGCCTACGCAGGCCAGCCTTCCAGCATTACAGTGGGTGAGGACATGATCTTCGTCATCCAATAACTTGGCCCCGTTCTTTCCCAGGGCTTTGTTGATGCGGATATCTTCATCTGCGATCTCCTCCGCCTCACGAAGAGCCGCCATACGAATCTCCTCCACAGTCTCCTGAAGGGCCGCCGCCCGCATGGCCCTATCCACGCCCCAGGAGAGGTTGATGGCGGTGGGGCGCGAGCCCTTGATCATATCGGCGGCATTCTCCAGCTCGGTCATCAACTCCAGAGGATTGGATGCCCGGCAGAGCTCCGCTGCCAACGCCACCCCATAGGCTCCGGCGGCCCCCAGAGCAGGCGCGCCGCGCACGCGCAGGGTTTTGATAGCCTCGATGAGCTGCCGGACGCTTTTTATGCAAAGCGGCAAAAGTTCGCCAGGCAGACGGGTCTGATCGATAAGCCACAGGCCGCCATCCCACCAGATGGTCTTCGATTCACACATGCTCAAGAAGAGATCACCATGCCTGATGCATACATGCTGGTATTATTATTTTTTGCTGCGTCAAGAGATCGATTTCTCTTGCATTTCAGATGGTTGATTATGATCTCCAGTCCCTTAAAGAGAGTCTTTAATAGTTAGACCCATTTAATTTAAAGGATTTTGGAGACTGCAATATATGCCGGCCTGCAAAGATCGCCTAGGCCTCTCGGTAGGCCTTTGCTTAGCCCTATGCCTGCTGATCCTGGCGGATCTTGGGACGATATCAGCGCAAGCTGAAGATGGTCGGCCTCAGATTCTCATCCTCAACTCCTACTCGCAGGACCATCCCTGGGTGCATGATGAGATGGAGGGCTTCATGCAGGTCTACCACAGAGAAGTTCCAGGTGCCCCTGATCCCATGATCGAATACATGGACAGCATGCAATATCCAGAAAAGGAATACCAGAGATACCTTCTCGATCTTTATCGTTATAAATATTCGAAAAAGAAGTTGGAGCAGGTCATTGTTTTTGACAGCCAGGCTGTGGCTTTTGCCCTTGAAAACCGAGAAGAGCTTTTTCCAGAAGCATTTATCATATTTGCCGGGACGAAAATCGATACAAATCCCATGAACCTCAGTCAGGAGAAGATCACCGGCACCCTGCAAAAGACAGAGATAGCCGGCACGCTGCAGACAATGCTACAGCTTCATCCGCATACGAGCCAGGTTCTTGTGGTGCTGGATGACACAGAGATAGGCAATGCCATAAGAGATGAGCTTAACGAACAAATCCCTCTTTTTAAAGACAGATTGAACTTGTCGATTTTGCAGATGCCGCAGGACGGCAATATGAGCCAGGTGCTCCTGGCTGTGGAGACTCTTGACGACAGCAGCCTTGTTCTCTCCGGCCTTTTTGGCTATGATGGAGGTGGCATAACAATCAACTCCAGCGAGGCCACCGCTATTATCAGCTCTCACAGCCGGGTACCTGTCTACGGCCTTTGGGATTTTCAGTTGGGGCAAGGCATTATGGGAGGTAAACTGGTATCCGGGCAAGTTTTAGGAGAGAATGCAGCCGCCCTTGCTGGCAAGGTTTTAAGTGGAGATAAAACGCCCATAATGC
>JAPKYC010000303.1 GCA_026394505.1 Methanothrix sp. | reverse complement strand
TGGAGCCGGGCGAGTCCATAGAAAGGGAGCTGGCCATCATCAAGGTGAACGCGGACAAAGAGAGCCGAAGCGAGATCATGCAGATTGTGAACATCTTCCGGGCCAAGATCATCGATGTCTCGCATAAGTCCATGATCATTGAGGTTACGGGAGACGAGGAGAAGATAGACGCCATTGTGCAACTGCTGCGCCAGTTCGGCATAAAGGAGATGGCCCGCACCGGGAAGGTATCGATGGTGAGGGGCGCGAGGGTAATCAAGGCTTGAGGATTCAAGGGCTGCCTGACAAAACGACAGGCATCCCTCGAATCCATTATTTTTGCGATTATTATGAGGAGGAATGAAATTTGGTTAAGATATACCATGAAAAGGATGCAGATTTGAGGGTATTGAAGGACAAGACCATCGCCATAGTGGGATGGGGCAATCAGGGGCACGCCCAGGGAGAGAATCTGAAGGACTCCGGGCTGGATGTCATCGCTGCCGACCTGCCGGGCTCTCGGGCCTGGAAGAGGGCGGAGGCGGACGGTGTGAAGGTCATGTCTGTGGCCGACGCAGCCAAGAAGGCGGACTACATTCAGATTCTCCTGCCCGACGAGTACCAGGGCAAGATTTACAGAGAGCAGATTGCGCCCTACCTGGAGGAGGGCAAGGTTCTGGGCTTCTCGCACGGCTTTAACATTCGCTACTTCCAGATTGTGCCGCCTGAGAACGTGGACGTGGTCATGATAGCGCCCAAGGGGCCGGGCGATCTGGTGCGCAGAACCTACCAGGAAGGCAAGGGCGTGCCCTGTCTGGTGGCCATAGAGCAGGATGCCTCCGGATCGGCCTTGAAGAAGGCGCTGGCCTATGCCAAGGGCATCGGCGGCACGCGGGCAGGAGTCATTGAGACCACATTTACAGAGGAGACGGAGACCGATCTATTCGGCGAGCAGGTGGACCTGTGCGGCGGCGTCACAGAGATGATCAAGGCGGCCTTCGAGACGCTTGTGGACGCCGGCTACCAGCCGGAGATCGCCTACTTCGAGGCCTGCCATGAGCTGAAGCTGATTGTGGACCTGATCTACGAGGGCGGATTCATGCGCATGTGGAACAATGTCTCCAACACGGCAGAGTACGGAGGCATGACCCGCGGCCAGAGGATCATCAATGAGGAATCACGCGCCGAGATGCAGGAAATTCTGGCAGAGATCCAGTCCGGCGAGTTCGCCCGCGAGTGGATTTTGGAGAGCCAGGCCGGCCTTCCCGTCAAGAAGTCTCTGGAGAAGATGGAGGCCGAGCACCCCATAGAGAAGGTGGGAGCGGAGCTGCGGGCCATGATGCCCTGGCTGCAGAGGCCGAGCACCCCATAGAGAAGGAGAGAGCCGAGCTGCGGGCCAGGATGCAGTGGCTTCAGAAGAAGTAAGCTTTATATCATGGGAAGTAGTAGCATGGTGTCGGACGGGTGCGGCTACACCTGCGCCCGGACACGATGCCATGTTACCATGGCCTCGGGATAAACGATTATAACCCAACAACAACTACATCACAGGAGGGAGGAGCAGTTCCAGAAGCGCGGGCCACGGGGCCTGCGTTTCGGGGGCTGTAATGACAAAAATATTTTATTATTGACCAACAAACAAAACTTGTACTAGAAAACAAGGAACTCTATTATTAACAGGCACATCCATATACATTTTCTAAAGCATCTAGGGGTGTAAAATTGTCGGAAAATAAGAGTTCTGTTGAAGATGGAATTGACCTTATCCCTGCCAGCATGCTGGCCGCCTTCGCCTTTTGTCCGCGTCTCTGCTACATGCAGTTTGTGCAGGGCGAATTTTTTGACTGCGCAGAGCTTGCAGACGGGAGATTTCAGCACCGCTGGATTGATGCAGAGCAGGAGCCCGTCCCGGAGGGCTTTGTGCCCTTTCACGCCCGCTCCGTTTCGCTTTCCGCGCCGCAGGCGGGCGTGTGCTGCAAGATCGATCTTCTGGAGGGCGACGGCCAGACAGTCACGCCCGTGGAATATAAGCGGGGCGAGGCTCCCCGCGCGCCCGCAGGCTTGTTCGAGCCGCATTTGATGCAACTGGCAGCTCAGTGCCTGGCCTTGCGGGAGAACGGCTTCTCCTGCGAGCAAGGCATGGTCTACTTCATCGGCTCCAAAGAGAGGGTCCCGGTGAATTTCGACGCTGCCCTGATGGATAGAGCAAACTACCCATGACTGAAAAGTCGTGACTTCGTTGAAACTAAATCAAAAGTTATAACTAGTTACACGTATAATTAATAATTATGACTGGAAAATCGTGCCCCAATTTAAACGCCCATGAGACCAGGCAGGGGCTCACACGGAACGGATGGGAAACAAGATCAATCTACATTATGAATTCAGTTTCCCATGGGAAACTACAAATATTTTCCAGGCAGCCATGGGTGTAATACCCAAGAGGTACATATGAAAGGAAACATAGCAGTGTTGCTC
The DNA here is from genome assembly GCA_026394505.1 of Methanothrix sp. Classification (GTDB taxonomy): domain Archaea; phylum Halobacteriota; class Methanosarcinia; order Methanotrichales; family Methanotrichaceae; genus Methanothrix. Next base: position 1,464 of record JAPKYC010000303.1, on the reverse strand, counting down.
ATTGCTGGAATAGCAATGTTAATGGCAACTGGAATTGCCCAGTATGACCCGAATCAATATCCTGAAGAGCAATTTCAAGGAGATCAAAATAATTCTACCAGAGGAGATCAAAATAATTCTGCCAGAATTCTTTGCGATAATACCGATTATGGCCGTGGAGTAGGCCCGTGTCCAGAAACACCTGAAGTTCTAATAACCCCAATTCCAAACACACAGGAAGTTCCAATAACCCCCCCAAGCACGCCACCTGAAGTGTCCCACGATACGGTTAATAAAGACACAGTTGACGGATTATATGATGAATGGCAAGATTGCGCGGACGGAAGTTCGCAACAACCTGATCCCGCACAAGTCGCTAAGGAAAAACAAAGATTTCTGGAAAAAGTCAGAATATACAACGAACAGCACCCAGAAGCACCGTATACACTCGAACCAGCATCATACCCACCTACTGCACCGTGGGATGGAACACTAAATCCCTAACACTAGACACGGATCACAGGGGGTTCAACTCCCCCCATCTACTATGGGCGGAAGAGCAGGCCCGCACCTGCCCAAAGGGAAGCACAAGTCTCCTTCTTTCTATCCATGACTGAAAAGTCGTGGCCCCCTCCGCAAGGATCGAAAAGCTAGTGGACTTACTGAAAATGCTCTTTAAGATCCTCTGTGTCTAATTGTCTGCTAATAATAACCGCAAATCGCCATCGTTCCCAAATCCGGCCCCCGGAAAACTGCCATTTCCAGGGGTTGCGCCGCTTGATCCTGGAATATGAGTCATCGGTTAAGGAAAAAATAAGCAAGACGTGGCAAGATTTATCATTTGGACTTCGCGGCTTCGCGCCTTATCGTGAGCCCGTGATCTCGGCTCGACCGGCCTCCTGCCCCCGGACGCGATCGCTTTTCGGGCAAACCTGCCCGCCCTGGCGAGCGGCGCTGCCCTGGCCAGGCCCACGGGCGGCAGGCCACGAGCGCAGCGGCAAGCCGGGCAGCCACGGTCGAGCGGCAACCGGGCGCTGCTGCCCACAGCCCCGCAAGGATAGCGATGCTGGAGGGCTGCCAGGAATTCCATTTCAAAAGTCTCTGTGCGCTCTGTGTCTCTGTGGTGGCCCGCAGTGGCTCGGTTATAATTATCTGCTAATATTAACCGCAACTCGCCATCGTCTCCAAAATCCAGCCCCCCGGAGAAGCCGCCTCAGCCGGAGTCCAGCTTCACCAAGTCTTCAGCTCCGACCGGGCCCCTGCCCCCTGGTACGATCGCTTGTCAGGCAATCCAGCCCGCCCTGATAACAGCGTCGCAACCCCAGACGGCCCGGACCACCGACGGCAGGCCACGAGCGAGAGCCGTGGAGTCGAAAAAGCATGCGATACAGGTCTGCTATTTATCATTTATCTCTTGCAGAATTTCCCTAACCCTAGCCTTTAAAATCGGCATATCAAGCTCTGCGGTCTCCCAGACTTGTTTGA
>JAPKYC010000167.1 GCA_026394505.1 Methanothrix sp. | reverse complement strand
CGCAGGTAAGCCGAGCGCCTGGGCTACGCGGGGGCGGGGGCACGAGCTAGATGAGCTGAAGGGCGCGGATGAGGTGGTCGTTCGTGATAGCTTCCAGATATTGACGTTTGGGGATATAATTGGTCGAGGGAGACACAAGATGTTGGACGGCAAAAAGCTCATTGTCATGGTTTCATCCACCGTGTATGGATATGAAGAGCTACTGGATCGAATCTACACACTATTGGCCGCATTCGGTTACGAAGTCTGGATGTCGCATAAGGGAACCTTGCCGGTTTTTTCCAACCACTCGGCCTTGGAAAACTGCCTGGCGGCAGTAGAGAAATGTGACCTGTTTTTTGGTCTCATTACCCCTCAATACGGAAGCGGAAAAGATGATGCAGGGATTTCCATCACTCATCAAGAGATTCGAAAAGCCATCGAGCTGAATAAACCACGCTGGCTTCTGGCGCATGATCATGTGGTCTTTGCCAGATCGCTTCTGGACAATATAATCTATGAGGGTGGGACTGGCCGAAAAAGGCTCTCGCTAAAGCAGAATCAATTAATGGATGATCTTCGCGTTATCGACATGTACGAAGAAGCCATTCTCTCCCAAAAGCCCATCCGAGATAGGCAGGGCGATTGGGTTCAAAAATTCTCCACAAACGATGATGCTGCGCTATTCGCCACTGCCCAGTTTTCTCGCTATCAAGAGGTTGAGGCGTTTTTGCAGGAGAACTTTTCCGACAAAGACCGCATCATCAGAACGCTCCAGGATAATGGAGGACATTCATGAAGAAAGAAGAGCTTAAAGAAATCCTTCTCTTTGGAGAGAGTCAAAACGTCGAGTTCAAATCTCATTGCGAAAACCTCAAAGTCATTGGTCGGACCATCTGCGGTTTCCTTAATTCTGCCGGCGGTTACCTGGTATGCGGTATGGGTGACCAGGGGCAACTGCTCGGTGTCGATAATCCAAATAATATGGCAAAGAATATCGAAGAGATTCTGCAAAAGTACCTTTCCCCAAGATCACTGGTCTCCGTCCAGGTGCAAGAGGTTGAAGGGAAGGCTTTGCTCGTTATTGAGGTTCCAGCCGGCAAAGATCTGCCCTATGCATTCCGGGATGCCATTTATCTGCGAGTAGGCCAATCAACCCAAAAGGCTGATATCGATACCATCCGTGATATGGTGCTGCGTAAGCAAGTGGAACCGGAAAGATGGGAGAGACGCTTCTCTTCTGCCGATATAGAACAAGATATTGATGCGGAAGAAATCCGTTCTGCTGTAGCAAATATTCAAAAAGTCAGGCGTGCTTTTTTCAGGGACGCAGAAAATCCCTACGCAATACTTGAGGACCTATCAGTTGCCAAGTATGGAAGACTGACAAACGGTGGCGACGTTTTGTTTGGCCGAAATCCGGCGAAGAGATTGCCGCAGGTCCGCGTAAGGGCTGCATATTTTGCTTCGGACAAAGCCGGCAATACCTTTAGGGACATGAAGTCTTTTGAGGGTCCGCTGGTTCTTGTGCTTGAACAGGTATACGAATTCATTATCCGCAATACTCCAACGACAGCTACGTTTCCAAAGAACGAGCTGCAACGCCGGGATGAATTTCTCTATCCGCCGGAGGCGATACGTGAAGGTTTGGTCAACGCATTTGCACACCGGGACTATACCGACTCTTCCGGCGGCATTGCGGTGCATATTTATCCAAAACGACTGGAAATTTGGAACTCAGGCAGCTTGCCGGAAGGGATTACTCCAGAGACACTGATCAACGGACATCTTTCCGTGCTCAGGAACCCCGATATCGCACATGTTCTTTATTTACGCGGCTTTATGGAGAAGGTTGGGCGTGGTAGTGTCCTAATCTTGAGAAAATGCAAAGAAAGTGGGCTTTCAAAGCCCGTTTGGATATCCGATGAAAAGACTGGTGTTACTCTGACATTTTTTGCTCCGGAAGTTACCCCGGAAGTCACCCAGGAAGTTGCCCTGCAGGTTACCCCGGAAGTCTTGCAGATGCTTAGGGCATTTGTGGGGGATATGCCGCGGCGAGATCTGCAGCGCCTTCTTGGTCTGAAGGATGACGAACACTTCAGAAAGGCATACCTTTTGCCGGCCATCAAAGAAAACTTGATAGAGATGACGCTGCCCGACAAACCGCATAGCAGCAAACAGAGATACCGGCTTACGCGAAAGGGGCGTTTTTTGCTTGAGAGCAGTCGTTCATGACCGCAACATGGGCAAGCTCATCAAACAGCTCCGGGCCGAGAGCCCCAAGCTCAGCGCCGCCCTTGTCGTCGTCGCAGATCTGGAGGGAGCAGGGGGAGTTGCGGCCATCCGGGCCCGGCTACGAGAGAGGCGAGAGGCGGCGCGGGCTGCGCCCCGATATCCACCCTCCGGCATCGACCGCAGGCCCCTCTGGGTAGAAGACCACAGTCCAACCTCGGCCCCCCGGCCTTGAAACTTCAGCATTTCCTGCGAAAGTACCGGCCCCAGCTTGAGATATCCAGCCACTTTTTCCAGTGACTAACCTTAGGTTACTATGTTTTCCAGTTGTTAGTTAGTCGCTCTGTGCGTTCTCTGTGAACTCTGTGGTTAAAGCGTCGTTAGCCACTGGTTATAGCCAAACACAGTATTCACTCGAACTCGATCGTCCCCGGCGGCTTGGGTGTCAGGTCGTAGACCACCCTGGACACGGTGGGAATCTCGCCCGTGATGCGGCTGGAGATGCGCCGCAGCGTCTCCCAGGGAAGCTCCATCACGTCCGCGGTCATGGCATCTCGGGAGGAGACGGAACGAACCGCCACCACCCAGCCGTAGACCCGGACGTCGCCTTTCACGCCCGTGGCTTTGCCGAGGAGCGCAGCGAATGCCTGCCAGGGGGAAAATTTCTCGACCTCTTCCTCCACAATGGCATTGGCTTTTCGGACAATATCCAGCTTCTCGGAGGTGACCTCGCCCACGATGCGCACGGCCAAACCAGGCCCCGGATAGGGCATCCTCTCGCTGATCTCCTGGGGAAGGCCAAGAGCCCGGGCCACCATGCGAACCTCGTCCTTGTACAGGTCGCGCAGAGGCTCGACTATGGTCTTGAATTCCATGCAACTGGGCAGCCCTCCCACGTTGTGGTGGGCCTTGATACCTCCCTCCGACTCGATTCTGTCCGGGTGCCTCCGCCTCAAAGACGCGGATGAATGTCTCGCCTACAATCATCCTCTTCTCTTCCGGGTCAGTGACACCTTTCAAGGCATCCAGGAACCGGTCGTGAGCATTCACGCGCACCAGGCCTATTCCATGGAAGAGCTGCTCGATTCGGTCCGACTCAAACTGCCTCATGAGCCCCGAGTCCACATAAACCGGAACCAGGCGGTCCCCAATGGCGCGACTGGCCAGCATGGCGCATACCGAGCTGTCCACGCCCCCCGATAAACCTATGATGGCGCGTCCCAAAACATCGCGCCTGATTTCCTCGATGGCGTCCTCTATGAAACGTTGCACATTCATGGCCATAATAGCATGCCCGGCTTTGAGAATAATAGGCTTGCGGTTATGATTCTAGAGATGGATATACCGGCGAGATGAGAGTGTTGGGCTCGCCATTAAGACCTCCTGGGGGGCCTTCCTCCGGCCCTCCCAACCAATCCAGGAATTTGCAGCCACCCAATTCACTCAGTCTGATTTTCCTTATCGAGCCGGGCTAGCCCGGCACCAGCGGGCAGCACTCCAGCCACCCCTTATCCGGGCTTACGGTCTTGTTGGCCCACCTCCATCTGGCCTTGCCCTGCAAAGTGAAGTTGCCGGCCAGATGCGTGTCAGTGAAGCCGCCCGGCCAGTTGGCGGTGCGATCGGCCAGGCCCAGGACGTGCCCCGTCGTCTCCAGATAGGAGAGAGTCTTGCCCAGTTGAGCACGATAGCTGAGGTTGAGGCTCAACGCCCCGTAGTATCTGTCGCTCCAGAGAATATCTCTGTAGTCGTTCTCCGCCCGCACCTTTGCAGACCATTCTCCTCGCATGGGAAGAGGGATACGATTTTGGGAGAAATTGACAAAGGCAGGAGAGCTGCTGGCAAGGATGTTGCGCTCTGCGAAGATGCTGGCAGAACTGTATGTCAGTTGCTCCTCGGCCAGATAGTCGCCTGATCCATGCTCGCCGTATTGCAGGACCGATCCGATTATGGGCCTTATTCTGGTGTTGGTCGATGCCGAGAAGTTGAACTCGCCAGCCAGGATATGCACATTGTTTGTTACCGGGTAGCTTTCAAACTCTGTGGAGAGCATGCCCTCTGTGGACGCAAATCCCTTGCCGGAAACATGGCCATCGATGCTGGCCTTGGCGGCAGGCTTGATAGTCCTCATCTTGATGGTTATCTGGCCGTGCGCGCCCGGCGGGAGATGGGGAAAGGTCCAGATGTTGGTGGTGCCGAAATCAGGTGGCGGATAGGACTCGATGAATACCGTTCGCGAATCGTAATCCTCTTTGACGATCAGATCCACAGTCTGAAACTCATTATTTCCATAGGTTATGGTGTAGGTAATCAGGCCGCCTGGGGTCGCGGAAGCGGGACCGTCTTTTACATCCTCCTTTTCCAGGGGCTCGAAACTTATTATCTCGTCGCCAATCTTAATGTAATCGATAAAAGCCACCGTTTCATCATAGATTGTTATATAAATTTTAACGATTCTCTTGCCTTTCAGCTTGTCCTTGATGTCATCCAGGCTTCCATAACCATAATATTCTAGATCAAAGCCATCCAGTTCATTCCATTGAGAATACGACATCTCCATCTCGGCCCAATTTTTTTTAAGCGAGAGAATCTTCTCATTGCCGTCTAAATAGATCTCAATCTGGAGCGATCCGCTTCCGGATTGAGGACGAATCCACATGCTGAGCTGATCAAGATCTTGGAGAGGCAGCGGATCGTCCAGATCGATGTAGATCCTAGCGAATCTGTCTTTGTCGTGAACGGAGAGCTTTGCCGAGTTTGTGCCATGAAAACTCTGTTCTGCGGAGAGACTGCCCTCTGAATATTTTAGCTTGCGGAGACTGTAATCAAGATCGGTGAGACAGAAGGAACTCATGATTCCCATTTGAAGAAAAATAATAAGCACCAGAAAAATAACTGATCGATTGTAAGGCAATGGCTTGCTCATACATCCATGTATTTATGTAACAGTAGAAAAACCATTCGCTTGAAAAACAAAATTTGCGTCAATTCATCTCAATCACAAATGACCTAGATCAGATCCACATAACCTCTACATGAAAAAAAGTATTATTAACTTCGACGATAATCGACTATTCGGCGGAGTAGGAGAGTGGGGACTTGTCCTTACCGCATGGGCAGGAGGAACGGGGAAAGGGGGCATCCTCCTGCCCAGAATCCCTGAATTCTTCTTGGCAATCGCTTCAGGTAATTGATGGCGAGAATGGCGAGCTTACTATGGCGTGAACTGCAGACAGGTCAAGGTGGATACGCTCCCCAAGGGCGAGGCGGAAAAGCTGAACCTGGGTGATCTTTGCAGTTTATTTTTATCTTTGCCCCGCACCGCATAGCTTTAGATACTTTGTCTTCTTACCACACCCTCGAAAATGCCCGCCGATCCTGTCGCCAAATGGGTGGAGTTTCTCCGCACCCGTTACTGGGATGAGCTGCTAAAGCTGGCCGACTCCTACCCCGACGAGCGCAGCCTGAAGATCCGCTTCTCAGACATTGACAAGTTCGATTCCGAATTCGCCGAGGAGCTGCTGGAAAATCCGGAGCAGATCCTGGAAGCGGCCCACGCTGCCCTCCTGGAGCTGGACCTGCCCATGGACGTCTACTTAGACCGGGCCCATGTGCGCATCGCCGAGCTGCCCCGCCATTTCAAGACCCGGGAGCTAAGAAGTGACCACATCGGCAAATTGCTGGCCATCGACGGGCTGGTGCGGACAGCCACCGAGGTCCGGCCCAAGATCATCTCTGCCGCCTTCCAGTGCCAGAGGTGCGGCTTCACCTTCTTCAAGGAGCAGACAGGCAACAAATTCGAGGATCAGAGCCTCAAGTGCATGAACCAGGCCTGCGACCGGGGCGGCCCCTTCAAGCTCTTGCTGGCCCAGTCCA
>JAPKYC010000273.1 GCA_026394505.1 Methanothrix sp. | reverse complement strand
TGGGGCTCATACCGCCAATCCCATCTCCGGGGACTTCTCTGTGGAGGCGAGAAATGCCTTCCAGATCGCGCCGGGTGAAGAGGCGAGGCCGATTCGCTCTTTGATGCTGGCCGGAAATTTCTTCGAGCTCTTAAAGGATCTCGAAATTGGCAGAGATGTGCGGGCCATCGGGGCGATTGTCACGCCCACCATCAAAGTCAGAATGAAGGTAGTTGGAAGCTAATGATGATTATTGGCGGGCCTGCCTCTCAGCTTCTCGCCAGCCGGGTGGCTACAATCTTAAATGAAACTCTTGCTCTTTGCGATTACAAGACATTTCCCGACGGCGAGTCGTACTCCCAAATTGTAACGCCGCTGGATGATGAGGTAGCGATAATCCAGTCCACGCCCACCGACCAGGATCTGGTCTATCTCCTGCAACTGCTGGACATCTGCCGGGACCGACGTGTCTCTTTGGTCATACCCTACTTCGGCTATGCCCGCCAGGACAAGATCTTCAAGCCGGGCGAGCCCATGACCGCAAGGGCGCTGGCCACGGCCTTGAATCCCTTTTTGCAGAACGGCAGCGTCCATCTGGTCAACATTCATGCCCCTTCCATTATGGCCCATTTCCAGTGCCCAATAGAGAATCTGGATGCGACAGTACTTCTGGCCGAGCGGGTCGACAGCATGGGACTCGTGGATACCGTGGTTATCTCTCCAGACAAGGGGGCGGTGGCCATGGCGAAGACCGCCGCGGCCTGTCTTGGCTGCGACTCTGACTACCTGCAAAAGACCCGCCTCTCAGGAACGGAGGTCTCCATGGCCCCCAAAGAGGTGGCGGTTAAGGGCAGGGATGTGGTCATCTTCGACGACATGATTGCTACAGGCGGGACCATGGCTACCGCCATCACCATGCTGCGCCAGCAGGGTGCACGGCGCGTCTATCTGGCAGCCGTGCATCCCGTCCTGACCGGGTCGGCGATTCTCAAGCTCTATCGCTCCGGGGTAGAAGCGGTGCTGGCCACGGACACCCTGGACAAGGGTGTGAGCACGGTCTCGGTGGCACCGCTGATTGCGAAGGCGCTGAGATCATAAAACTGTACTGCCTCCGAAAGAGTCGGAGAATAGCTTATTAACGTATACGTCGGTTTCAATTATGAATGAAGCTTCAAGCCGTCATAAACGGTGAGAGAATTGAGGATATGGATTATAGATTCTCCCTTCTTTTGAGAGCGACGGAACTGGGCTGCGAGAATTTCTTTTCCTGCATCAGATTGGTGGACGGTCTCCCTCAGCTCATTGCAAGGATTGAAGGCGATGAAGGGCAAATTTCTGATTTCAAGAGGTTTGTGCAGATGCATAAGCCGGATGGGGTGGATGTTTCCGTCATAGGTTTCGAGAAGTACGCAGGCCATGTGCAATCCATTCAAACCTTCATGTCTTTCTGCATTGTAGAACTCTTAGACAAATGGGTCAGGGGAATCGATCATCCTAATGATTGAATATTGGTTCTGAGAGGTTTCAACAAATGTCCGGCAACACCTTTGGCACCATATTTCGCATCACCACCTGGGGCGAGTCGCATGGCCCTGCCGTGGGCGTGGTCGTGGACGGCTGCCCTGCGGGCCTTGCCCTGGCCGCGCAGGATATTCAGAAAGAGCTGGACCGCAGGCGTCCCGGCCAGAGCCGCGCCTCTACGGCCCGGCAGGAAGCGGACCGCGTTGAAATACTGTCCGGCATCTTCGAGGGCCGGACCACGGGCACGCCCATCTCTCTGCTCGTCTGGAACAAGGATGCAAACTCCTCCGCCTATGATCTCCTGCGCGACAAACCCCGGCCTGGGCATGCCGACTATGCCTACCAGATGAAATACGGCCTGCGCGATCACCGGGGCGGGGGGCGGGCCTCGGCCCGGGAGACGGTGGGCCGCGTCGCCGCCGGAGCCGTCGCGAAGAAGCTGCTGGCCGAAGAGGGCATCGATGTCGTGGCCTACGTGACGGAGCTGGGCGGGATTAAGGCAGAAATCGCTTCAACTGATCTAAGTGAACTTCGGGCCCAGGCCGAGTCCAATGCCGTTCGCTGCCCAGATCAGGCTGCGGCAGAGAGGATGATGGAGCGGCTGGACAGCGTGCGCGCTGAAGGTGACAGCCTGGGCGGGGTAGTAGTAGTAACCGCCGTGGGCGTGCCAGTCGGTTTGGGCGAGCCGGTTTTCGACAAGCTGGACGCCGACCTGGCCAGGGCGCTCATGAGCATCGGCGCGGTGAAGGCGGTGGAGATAGGCGCGGGCAGGGAGTGCGCCGCTCTGCGCGGTAGCGAGATGAACGACCCATTGGTCTTGCGAGGCGGCAAGGTTGATTTCGAGAGCAACCACGCAGGCGGCATTTTGGGCGGCATATCCACAGGAGCGCCCATTGTCTGCACCATTTCTGTCAAGCCCACGCCTTCCATCGCCCTGGCCCAGAGGACGGTCGATCTGGCTTGCGGTGAGGCGGCAGAGATCGAGATCAAAGGCAGGCACGACCCGGCCATTCCACCCCGAATTGTGCCTGTGGCCGAGGCCATGGTGGCCCTGGTGCTGGCCGATCACCTGCTGCGCCAGAGAGCGGCGAGGCTGTAGATTTTATCTGCTAATAATGGATTGTGGCGGCAATGAAGTATCCCATTGCCATTTCTGGTCGGATGTCCTCAACAGTCGCACTCCCGCCGCAGGATGGACAGCGTCCGCCTTCGGACTGTTATCCTGCTGAGCAACCCTCCGCTCTAAGAAAAGAAGGTCCGCGGCTTAAGAAGTTGCCTTTTCATGGGCGTAGAATAGCAAAGCTGGAAAAAAACGCCCATGATTCAGATTATGCCCTTAACTCTCAGCGCAGTTTTGATCTCGGCCAGCTCGCCCTCGATGTACTCAAACCTCTGGTCCATGTGGTCCTTCCTCGTCCTGCCTCCACCTCTTGATCTTGTCCATGATTTCCTCCTGGTTGTGATGCATTTCGGCCAGCATGCCCCTTAAAATCTCAATTCCCTCATCCAATCTCTCGCCGATTTCATCCGGACCGGTGATTTTCCGAAAGACCGAGAACTCTCCTGATGCATTTGAGAAACTGGCATCGATCGTTTCCACGTTGATCGGGTCATTTTCTATCTTGATGGCAGAAGCGAACTTCTCCACTGCATCTTTTTCGCCCTCCGCGATCACCAATACTCGACCATCGGGACGGTTCTGGACGAGTCCCACCAGACCAAGGTTATGGGCCAGATAGATTATTTTAGCCCGGTAACCCACCCATCGAACTCTACCGGAAACGTAGGCAGTTAATCGAATCATGATAGATTACATTTGGTTGCTACAGATAAATAGATTGCATTGGTCATCGGTTGAGGAAGATGCAATTGCCTTCTTTGCGCCCTTCGCGGCTTCGCGCGAGATCCAGGATATCACGCGAAGGCACGAAGAGCCTTTTATATCTTCTCGGCCTCAAATGAGCCTCATGCGTAAGGAGTTTCGTAGCCTCATCTCGCTGGAGGAAGCCCAATCTATCGTTCAGAGCCGCCTTCCCCACGTAACGGTGGAGAGCGTGCCGCTGCCAGAGGCCAGGGGCCGCATCCTGGACGAGAAGGTCGTCTCCTCTCTGGATGTGCCGGGCTTCTCCCGTGCCTCCATGGACGGCTTTGCCCTGAGAGCGGAGGACACCCTGGCGGCCAGGGAGGACCGGCCCGTAAGCCTGCGGCTGGCTGGCAGCGTTCCCATGGGCGTTCTCCCCGAACTGCGGGTGGCGCAGGGCGAGGCTGTATATTTTATAAAGCGGGTTCAATAATGCTTAATCATGTGAGCTAAACGCATGCATTATGGTATTGAGATCATTGAACCTGATTAGAATTGAGTTGACACCGGCCTCTTCAGCATGATGATGCATTCCTGAGTCATCGCTAAGTAATATGGCGTCCTCTCTTTTGGCCAAGGCTATGAAATAGGAATCGAAACCTGAACATCCAGTCTCTAATGCAGCATCCCAGGCAATCTGGAAAAAAGTATCTTCATCTGCTATGTTATACGATTTTATGATTCCCCTTGATGCTTTGGCAGCCAGAGTTCTGCCAGCCAGCCGCTTGGCTACAGCAGCAATCTCCACTACGCAAACCTTGGGGACATGAACCTCAACATCTCGCTCTTCAATAAGCTTGATGAGAGCTTTGCATTTTTCGTGGGTCTCCAGCTCCCTGGAATAGGCCTCATGGGAGAGCGAGCGGAGTGGTTTGAAGATGCTCTTTACTAAAACTGATGTATCCAAAACTGCCCTAATCATAGTATCTTTTTGTCCGCGTCTCATTCAGGACCGCATCGATATCTTCTCTTGCTTCAGGCTCGCCCAGCTCGTCCAGAAGATCGCAAAAGCTCTCATGAATAGTGAGGCAGACCCTAGATTTATTGGGCAGGTTCAGGTCTCCGAGAGGCTTGAGCACATTATTCTCATAAATAGCTTTTATTTTCATATTCGACACCTGGCATTTAGGCCAAATTCAAAATATATCTGAGCGCGATAAATATTTAGAACTGCCGATGACGTCTTCTTACCCGTTCTCGCTCTGAAATTTGCTGCTGCGTGCAATTCCGCGAAGTCAAGCACGCGCGCGTGTGCGGGCGCTCGGGCGAGGGCACGTGGATTGTCGTCCAGGGGGCCCGGGCCTCAGCGCGGGAGACAGTGGGCCGCGTCGCCGCCGGAGCCGTCGCCAAGAAGCTGCTGCAAGCCGCGGGCATCGAGGTCGTGGCCTACGTGACGGAGCTGGGCGGAATTGTGGCAGAAATTGCTTCTTCCGATTTTCGTGCTGGTGGTCAGGGACGGCCTTTCTCAAGGAGTGCCCGGGCATTGTCACCATTGACCTGGATGCCTCTACACGCGAGGCGGCGAGGCTGATGCAAGAGCACAATATCAGAAGGCTGCCGGTAATGAAGGACGGAGCACTGGTGGGGATCATCACCAGGAAGAACCTGCTGGCATGCGCAAAGTGATGCGGAAGGTGGACAGCGGCCGTCTTTGGGCTGTTATCCATCTGGGCAATCCTCCGCTCTAAGAAAAGAAGGTCCGCGGCTTAAGAAGTTGCCTTTGCATGGGCGTAGAATGGCAATGCTGGGAAAAAAAATGCTCATGATTCAGATTATGCCCTTAACTCGCAGCGCAGATTTGATCTCGGCCAGCTCGCCCTCGATGTACTCAAACCTCTGGTCCATGTGGTCCTTCAGGTCTCGCCTCAATCCCTTAATCTCGCCAACGGATTCATCCTGCTTATCAAGCATCTTGTCCATCTTGCAGTTCAATCCCTTAATTTCGCCTACGGTTTCATCCTGCTTGTCAAGCATCTTGTCCATCTTGCAGTTTAAGCCCTCAAAGCCTGATTGAGTGATTTTAGTGAGACTGTTGATGCCTGTCAGCATACTCTTTAAAATCTCAATTCCTTCATCCAATCTCTCGCCGACCTCGTCAGGACCGGTGATTTTCCGGAATATCGAGAAATCTCCTGATGCATTTGAGTAACAGGCATCGACCGATTCCACATTGATCAAGGCATTTTCAATCCGGATGGCTGAAGCGAACTTCTCTACGGCATCTTTGTCGCCTTCAGCAATCACCAATACTCGACCGTCAGGACGGTTCTGGACGAACCCCACTAGATCAAAGTTACGGGCCAGAGTGACTAATTTAGCCCGGTAACCTACCCTCTGCGCACCCCGATGCAAGCATCGGGGCATCCAAGGCGCCGCCGCATGAATGTGGAACCAGGCTAAGCAGATCCAAACCTAGGTTGATAACGTATGCCCTTTATCCCCGATGCAAGCATCGGGGTATTGCGATAAAAATAAATAGATTACTATCAAATGGTTGATCGTGATGCAATATTTGGTTGACGTTTTGGTCGTCGCCTAAATAGCGTACGATCATGGTTGCCTTCTTCGCGCCCTTCGCGGCTTCACGCGAGACCCCGGTTCACGCGAAGGCGCGAAGTTCCGATGAGAGAAGGACAATTCTTGCCACACTTACTTGCTGGAACAAAACCTGCCCGCTCCACCAACTGCTCCGTCGCCAAGTATCCAAGCCTGCCCGGCGTTGAGGGCAGCCCGGATCGACCCGCGCGTTTCACCGCGCGTGGCCCCTCGTCAGGAGAGACAGCAGGATAGAACGCAAACGTCTCCCAAGCCGATAGTCCCTGAAAGCCGGATATCAGCGAGCATCCCACACGCGCGCTGCCCCAGGCCCGCCAGCAGCTCTATGCCGAGGGCAAATTCGCCGAAAAATGCATAAGTCAACTACCGCGCCCGAACGGATGGGGTCTCCGCGCTGCTACGAAGATGAATTACGAACGTCCGAATTCTGCATGTATTCAGCTTCAGATAAAGTTAAATCTCATTGAGATGAATAGATACTCCGATATGTTCTCCGAGTATATGGATGTGGCATTGAAAAAAGCCCAGTACAAAATTATTGACGACGATTATCCCTACTTTGCCGAAGTACCCGAACTTGACGGAGTATGGGCTACAGGAAAAACCATCGAAGATTGCAGAAA
>JAPKYC010000291.1 GCA_026394505.1 Methanothrix sp. | reverse complement strand
GCAGCAGGGGCACATTATCTGGTGGAGCGGAGAGAAATCGACTACAGAACCTGCATGGTCCAATGTTGCCCATGGAATCCTCAGTAATTGCGTGCTAACTCTAGAGTACTCAGATGTTCCAAAGGGCAGTGCTACAGGATTCAGCACCCTTGTTCTGGAGGTCTTGTCCAACGACGAGATGGTAGCCAGGGAGAAGCCTCAGAGCTATGGAGGATCTCGCTGGTGGAGGATATAATTTGATGCAACGTAGATCAGACTTCCCCTGAGCCATAGAGCTGGGATATTAGGGCAAATCCCAACTCTTATGAGTATGTATAACCTGAATCCATCTCTCCTTTTTTCGATACCCGTTAAACCACAGGATATTATTATAAGATACCTTTCCACCTCAAAACCTCTCTGATGGTGCGCGGCGGATTGTGGACTTGCTTATTGCTATCGCAGATGCCGATTATTCGCGATCGGCTGATTGTAAACCTAGATTTACCAAGACTACGTGAACAAGTGATTATGCCGAATAGTATTTAGGCCGGTTTTGGGAGATTGCACACAGTACTATGAAATATAATGCCATAGAACTATATTGCATGCACCGCACCCCCTCCGACGATCGCCGTCAGGCCCTGAAGAGGTCCGCCCTGGAGCTGGCCGGGGATGCCCGAGCCCTGCACAAGGCCGCCCGAGCACCCGCGTCCCGCCCCTGGGGCAAGGGCCGCCGCAAGGCGAGGCGGAAAAGGCCCTGGCAGAGGCCGAGGCCCTCAAGCTCCAGGCCAGGCTGGAGGACCTGACGGTGTGGCAGATGAAGAAGGTCAAGCAGAGCCGGAAGGGCTCCAGGACCTATACCTACTGGATGGAATCCTGGCGCGAGGACGGAAAGACGCGGCGTCCGCCGGGAGTGCCAGGAAGATGGATGCAGCGGAAGCCCGCCAGAAGGCCAGGGAGAGGAAGGCGGAGGCGCTTGGAGCCACCGCCGCGTAGATGCAGATCCGCTGCCTCTTGAATAGTATTA
Organism: Methanothrix sp.; assembly: GCA_026394505.1. Classification (GTDB taxonomy): domain Archaea; phylum Halobacteriota; class Methanosarcinia; order Methanotrichales; family Methanotrichaceae; genus Methanothrix. Next base: position 4,436 of record JAPKYC010000291.1, on the reverse strand, counting down.
TTACAACTATCTTCGAGGACCAGCTTACAGAAGTACTAATCAATTTTAAAAAAAATAGTTTCGATAGGATCTGTCCAGTATTATGGTCAGATCTATACGTAATCGTCTATATGTTCTTAAGAGTGTACTATGATCTATGAGATGGGTTACGAAATATCTGCTCGCAATCACGGCTGCTTGCATCCTAATGGCCTTTTTGAACACGGCCTCAGCCATGAATGAAGATATTTCGGATTTGAAGAAATTTATCTCGGGCAATGAAGATATGCGCATGAATTCCCAGGATCTGGCTTTCTTCCTTGTCACTCATAACTACAACGCTTTGCCAAGGGGTGGCTATGTGGAGCTGAATCTGAACGGCATAATCTACAAACTCATCCCCAACAACGAAAAACCAGGATTATGTGACATAGAATATTGAACTGGCTATTGGGGGGATATGTAATGACGTCAAAAAGAAGGACTAACGACTTAATTGTATCGCAAATTCTGAAACTATGCGCGCCTGGTGCGAGCAAAACAAGGGTTGTGTATCAGGCCAATCTGAACTTCAAAACGGTAAATCCATATTTAGATAATTTAATAAAAAATGAATGCATTGAAGCAGTCCATGTAGGCTCCAGGGTTGTTTATAAAACTACGCCAAAAGGGATGGATCTGAAAGAGAGATTTGAGCAGTTTCAGAGCGCGATAGGTGAGCTGTATGCATGTGTTTGAAGCCTAAGACTCGATGGAAGCGAGAGTGCTGGCACAATGGCATAACCAGCATTTCTTAGGCCCCATATCCAAATGCCAACTTCTCTTCTCCAGCCTCCTCTGTATCATCTCCTCCACCTCGCCGGGCCGGGTGTGGAACTCCTCCGCCAGTATCTCCTTGGCCGTCTCCAGCTCGATGACATTGAGATCTGCCCCCCGTCTGGGGGCTCGATCATCCTTGCCTCGCGCCTCCAGGGCCACCTCATGAGTATGCCTCCAGAGTAGCCTGTGCTCCCGGCATCTTCGCCTCGGCCTTCGCGATCCGGCCTTTCGCCGGCTCACTGTAGATGCAGAACACCCAGGTTAGCCAGATCGGTCAGCTTCTGGCGGGGGATCCAGCGCTGGCGCGTAGAGCAGGATAGTGGCCTCCCTGGAGGTCTGCCTCAGGGCCTGGGTCAGGTACTCCACCATTTCTCCGGCATCTTCGTAGAGCAGCGGGTCATGCTCCATGATCAGGAAGTTGTGGTGGTTCTCCTGTAGGAATGGTCATGAGCTGGAAGAAAGGTGTTGGCGCGGCGCACTTCCAGCGATGTGTTGTTGCGATCCAGTCGGCTGAGGATGCGGGAGTAATTGCCGCAGATGAAGAGGATCTTGTAGCGCTGCAATTCCAGGTGGCTGCTCTGGGCTTTGGCCAGCAGCTCCACGGGGGCGATGAGGAGGCTGTTGGTCTCGGGGAGCAGGGAGACGGTGGGGAGGAGTTCGATATCCATGATAAGAGAAGGATGGCTCGGGGGATATGAGGGCGAGGCACGGGGGCGGGGCGAAAGTGAAGGAGGAGACGATGCGCTAACCATATTGGTACTTGATGGAAATGCGATCAGATGTCCATTAGGCGGGGCAAATTCCTTCTATCTCCTCAAAAGCGTTTTCTTAAATCACATTGACAATAAGTTGTTATGGCGAATACCACTGGAGAATGGTTCGACAAGGGCAATGCATACTTTCTATCGGGCAAATATAGGGAGGCCATTAAGTGCTATGACAGAGTTATCAAGATCGACCCAAAACGAGCGCTAGTTTGGACGGGGAAAGGCCATGCTTTAAATTTATTAGGCAAATACGAAGATGCGATCGTATGTTATGACAACGCTATCAAGATAAATTCGCAAGATTCGAATACATAGATTGGGTAAAGACGATGAGGCTATTAAAAACTTTGATAAGGCCATTGAGATAGACAAAAATGATGGTGAAGCCTGGTATGGCAAAGGCATCGGCCTTCAGAAACTTCATCGAGACTATGAAGCTGAATCGGCATTTACTAAGGCGAAAGCGCTGGGATATAAATTTTAATCCAAGATCCGTTGAAGGCTACGAACAATGCAGACACTGTCTGCACAGATCTCCTGCTCTCACATAATCGAGATCATCTACCACAAGGATCCCGATCTCCTCTATAACCTGGGCCTCTGCTACGTGGACCTCGGCCAGCTCGATCAGGGGCGAGAGCTCCTGCACCGCTGCCTCCAGTTCGCTCCCCGTACCGTGTAGCCCTGGCGCTCGGCTACCAGCGGGCGGGCGACCTCTCGCGGGCCAAGGAATGCACCATTGCCTGGCTCTTGCAGCCGATCCCAGGAATCCCGTGGCCCTCAAGAACCTGGGCGCTATCTTCGGCAAGGAGGGCGACAGCCTGCGGGCTCTCTACTATCTGCGCCGCTCCTACGAGATCGATCCCCAGGACCCGCAGACCGTGTACGGCCTCGCCTTCGGCTGCTAGGCGACATGGAGCCGGCCCAGAAGCATTTCCAAAAGGTGCTGGAGATGGAAGCACCCGATCACCGAGAAGCTCGCCGGCATGCATGCGGATGTCCAGGCGCTGCTGCAGGAAAAAACCGGGAAGCTATGAGCGAGAGATGCATCAAGTTAGACTAATAATCTATCGAGAGATATTAGCCACACGAGATGATGTAGCGCTGCCAAAGAACATGTCACAAATGGGAAAACAATATATACATCCTCGAATACATGCTTAAGTTAAAGTATTAGCTGAATGCTTCAGGGGTATCACAGGGAGAAGATGGCTCAGCCTAGCGCCGGATATAAAGGTCAATGGAGCGAAACTTTCAACACCCTATCGCAAAGAAAGTGACGCGAGCGGAGGTAACCTTTGTACATTAAAGAGGTCGAACTTAAGAACTTCAAATCCTTCGGCAAGAGCGTAAGGGTTCCTCTAAAGAACGATTTTGTGACCGTTACCGGGCCCAACGGCAGCGGCAAGTCTAATATCGTTGATGCTCTGCTCTTCGCCTTGTGCCTTTCCAGCTCGCGAGCCATGCGCGCGGAGAGGCTGCCCGACCTCATCTACCGGGGCGATAACGGCAAGAATCCGGACTTTGCTCAGGTTACCGTCAAGCTGGACAATACCAGTCGCCTCTTTCCCCTCGATCAGGATATCATTGAAGTGTCCAGGAAGATAAAGGTCAATCGCGACAAATATGCGTCTTCTTATTATTTTAATGGCAAGTCCTGCGGCCAGGCTGAACTGCTGGATTTGCTGGCAAAGGCAGGCATAACCCCGGAGAGCTACAACATCGTCATGCAGGGCGATGTGACGCGCATCATCGAGATGACTCCGGTAGAACGCAGAAAGATCATCGATGAGATTGCTGGAGTTGCCGAGTTTGATGAGAAGAAGAAGAAGGCCATGGAAGAGCTGGATGTGGTGCGAGAGCGCATCGATCGCGTGGATGTGATTTTAGAGGAGGTTGCCTCCCAGCTCGCCCGGCTTAAGGCGGAGAGGGACCGGGCCCATTCCTACCAGTCGCACCGGGAGGAGCTGAAAAGGCAGGAGGCTTTTCTGCTCCTGGCCAGGCTCAAAGAAGCATCAATGGAGCTGGCCGGCCTGGATGAAGAGATAAATTCTCTCGATGTCAAGAATCAGACGCTTCTGGAAAGGTCGGAGAGCAAGAAAACAGAGCTCTCTGCCCTGGATGAGAAGCTGCAGTCCATTAGCTCAGAGATCACCCACAAAGGAGAAGATGAGCAGATCTCTGTTAAACGCAGGATCGAGGAGCTGAAAGGGGAGATTGCCCGCGAGGCGGCTCGCATCGAGATGACGGAAAAGGCCATCTCTGATATGGATGGGCTGCAGAAGACCTGCTTTATCCAGATGGGCAGCATTTCCACGGAATTGGAATCTCTAGCCGAGAAGATAAGAGACGCAAGTCTACGCGGCGCCAGTCTGCGGGGGGAACTGGAAGACCAGATGGAGCAACAGGCAGCCGCAAAGGCCTGCCTGTCCCAGGCGGATGCCAAGTTCTCTCTGCTGCGAGATGATCTGGCGGGAGCACGGCTGATTCGAGAGGAGTCCAAATCTAAGCTGGGTGACCTGGTGCGGGAGAGAGACCGGCTGCTGGATGCCACGAGGCGCGCCGGTCAGGAGAGAGAGGAGCTTTCCGCCGGCATCAAAGAGGCGCTGGACACTCTGGCAGGTCTTGATCATGAGGCGGAGAAGCTGAAAGTGGAGCTATCCGCCCTGAACAACCAGGCCATGGGCATGGAGCGGGACCGGGATGACCTGGAGAGCGGGCGTCTGCGACTGCGCCGGGAGATCTCTGAAGCGGAAAGAGAGATGCAAAGGTTGCAGGGAGAGTTTGCCAAGAGCGACGGGCGCATGAGAGCCGCCGAGGACAAGGCCGGCTACAGCCGGGCGGTGGAGGCGGTTCGCTCGGCTATGAAGA
>JAPKYC010000067.1 GCA_026394505.1 Methanothrix sp. | reverse complement strand
ATAGAAAATAAGTAGTTATGAGGTCATTTTTGCGAAAAATTTTAATAAGAAATTGCCAAAACTATAATTAATTTTTGGTTAGACCCTACAAAAAAGCAGGATGCAGAGACTTAAGTGGGTCAACTTCTTATAAACTCCGGTGATAGAGAATATCGCCAACGCTAGAAAGATCAGCCATATCAAATAGCCCTCCATTGCCATCGACCTTTAGAAATATCTCTCTTGCAAGTTATATAAAGATAACGTAATCAATATGCGTATACTATATTCAGTATTAATTTCTAACTGACATTGTTAAGTTAATAATATTATAAAAATCCAGCAGCGATTTTATGCCTTGGATGAACAGATGGATCTACCTTTGGGCTGAAGCTGTGAGTTACGATTTTCACCACAAAGACACAAAGAACGCACAAATACGAAAAAGCAAAAGATATTGTGGTGAGCGTGGTAGCAAGCACTAACCCCACATTTCTGCCAAAATCCATTCAGGTCTAATTCCAGCTTAACAAGACAATTGCCAAGCTGATTACATGTCGGAAAACGGTAAGATCAAATCAAAAATTGCGGAGTTCATAGTCGCGAATATTTATTAAAAAATAATAAAAGGGATTTCAGGCATTATCGGCCTAGAACATCCCCGGCGGCATGCCGCCCATTCCACCCATTCCTGGCGGCATTCCCATACCACCCATGCCCCCCATTCCTGGCGGCATTCCACCTGCGCCGCGCGGTGGAGGCGCCTTGGTTGAAGCCAGAACATCATCGATGCGCAGGATAAGGCAGGCGGCATCGGTTGCCGACAAAATGGCCTGAATCTTGACGCGCAGCGGCTCGACCACACCCAGCTTCAGCATGTCCTCTATCTCGCCGGTGTAGGCGTTAAGGCCCGCGTTCTTGTTCTTCTCGTGCTTGTTCTTCAGTTCGATAGCCTTGTCGATGGCATCAAAGCCGGCATTCTCGGCCAGGGTTTTGGGCACGATTTCCATGGCCTCGGCGAACTTGGTGACTGCCAGTTGCTCGCGGCCCTTTAAAGTGGAAGCATACTCCCGCAGGCGCATGGCAAGCTCGATCTCAGGGGCTCCGCCACCTGCCACCATCTTGCCGTCCTCCACCACATCGGCTACGGCGTGAAGGGCATCGTCTAAAGCTCTCTCCAGGCCGTTTAAGACCTGTTGAGTGCCGCCTCGCAGCAGAAGGGTTGCAGAATGGTTCTTGGTACCGGTGATAAAGGTCATGATGCCGCTTCCCAGGCGCTTCTCCTCTACCAGGGCCGCGATGCCCAGATCGCTGGGACTTAGCTCATCCAGGCCCGTGACGATGTTAGCTCCCGTTGCTTTGGCCAGCTTGTCCAGATCCTTCTTGATGACGCGACGCAGCGCCAGAACTCCGGCGTTGGCCAGGTGATGCTGGGCCAGATCGTCGATGCCTTTTTGGCAGAAGACCACGGTGGCGCCGCTGGCGATCACTTTATCCGCAGCCTCTTTTATCCTCATCTTCTCATGATCCATGAATTGCTGGAACTGAGTGGAGGAGGTGATCTGCAGCTCGGTCTTGGTCTCGGTCTCCTTGGATTCGATGGCCGTAGAGAGAAGAGCAATTTTGGCGTTCACAATCTTACGGGGCATGTTCTGGTGGACGATCTCCTTATCGATCACTATGCCTTCAATGATCTGTGAATCCA
>JAPKYC010000157.1 GCA_026394505.1 Methanothrix sp. | reverse complement strand
AAAGATTTGCAACCTCTCAGACCTGGCCAAGCCCGGCCTCAAGATCGTCATGGGAACGAAGGATGTGCCGGTGGGCGACTATGCCCTGCAGATCATAAGCAATCTGGGCAACGATTCCGCCTATGGTCCGGACTATAAGACAAAGGTGCTGGCCAATGTCATCTCTCAAGAGACCAGTGTCAATTACGTGGTGACCAAGGTGGCCCTGGGAGAGGCGGATGTCGGATTTGCATATGTCTCCGATATCACCGAGGATCTGGCAAGCAAGGTGGATAAGATAGACATCCCGGCGGAATACAATATCATCGCCGAGTACCCCATGGGAATATTGCTGGAATCCAAGTATCCGGCCGAGAGTAGGGAGTTCATGAATCTGGTAATGTCGGATGAGGGTAAGGCTGTTCTGGAAAAATACGGCTTTGCTCCAGTGGAAAGCGAGCCTGCCAAATCCGAAGGGACAGCTTCGGCGGCAAAAGCTGCAGCTTAGGATGAACGAATTAGCAAAGAGTGATTGAGTGATCAATGGCTTCCAATCAGGCTGATGTTAGCCGTTTCGATGAAAGGTCTCTTGTAGAACTGGTAAATCATGAGCATGAGACCATCGGCAAGGCTATCTGCATCCCTTCCAGGACCAGAGAAGTGGCTCTGAAAGCGGGTTTGGCCCTTTTGCTGACACTGGCCATGACATTCATAGCTCTGCCCGTGGTCGCGCTCTTCCTCAAGAGCCCCCTGGACACCATTGTCAGATCTCTGCACGATCCGATGGTGATGGATGCGCTCCGGCTCAGCCTGACGACCTCGACCCTGACGACTTTGATTGTAGTTCTCATGGGCACGCCTGTAGCTTATGTGAGCGCTCGCTTCCACTATTTCGGCAAAGAGCTGGCCGACTCCCTGATCGACCTGCCTGTTATCATGCCTCCGGCCGTGGCCGGCATTGCCCTTTTAGTGGCCTTTGGGAGGATGGGCATAGTGGGCCATTACCTGAACGCCTTTGGAATAAGCATCGCCTTCACCACTCTGGCCGTGATCATAGCCCAGGTCTTCGTCTCCTCGCCCTTTTACATCCGCCAGGCCAGGACGAGCTTTGAGGACGTGGATCTGGCCTTCGAGAATGCAGCCCGGACTCTTGGCGCCTCCCGTGTCTACACCTTCTTTCATGTTATCCTGCCCATAGCCATGAACGGCCTCATCTCCGGTGCCATCATGGCCTTTGCCCGCTCACTCGGAGAATTTGGAGCTACCATCATGTTTGCCGGGAACTTCCAGGGCCGCACGCAGACCATGCCTCTGGCTATCTACACAGCCATGCAAGGAGATCTGGATGTATCACTATGCCTGGCCATAATCCTGGTGGCCATCTCCTTTGTGGTCATAGTCCTGGTGAAGACCCTGACTCGACGGGTGTATAAAAAATGCTAGAAATTAATGTCAAGAAGAGGCTGCGGGATTTCGATTTAGGCGTCAAGCTGGACGTTGCCAGAGGCAAGACGCTTATGCTGGTGGGAGATAACGGCTGCGGAAAGACTACTCTGTTGAACCTGGTGGCGGGGCTCGATAATCCCGATGAGGGGAGGATTGCGCTGGACGGCAGAGCGCTTTATGATTCCGAGAGCAAGACAAATGTCCCTCCCGAAGCCAGAGGCATTGGATATGTCTTTCAAAGCTACGCCCTCTTTCCCCACATGAGTGTCTACGACAATGTAGCCTTTGGACTGCGCACGCGGAGGATGGCGGCGGGCGAGATCAAAATCCTGGTGAAAGATCGTCTAGAAGCGGCTGGGCTTTGGGAGATCAGGAAGGCAAAGGCGGCAGATATCTCTGGTGGCCAGAAGCAGAGAGTGGCACTGGCAAGAGCGCTGATCATCGAGCCTCGCCTCCTTTTGCTGGACGAGCCGCTTTCCGCCCTAGACGTCAGAAAGCAAGCGGCTATGAGAGATGAATTGATGGAGACAATTCACGCCTGCGCTGTTCCCTGCATCATCGTCACCCATGACCTGAGAGATGTGGCCTGCATGGGAGATCAGGCCTGCCTTTTGGAGCGGGGAAAGCTGGCTCTGCAGGGAGGCGCAGAGGAGGTCCTCAGATGGGGCTCAGGAATGAACGCAAAGTAAAGGCCCGGATTCGCAGGATCTGGCCCAGGTCTTCGGGTGATAGCGCCCTTGATAACGCTGGCACAGGCATGCGTGCGCATGCGCCCGTCCACCAGGCAGCCGAGTCGGCCTAACTTCCCTGCAAAATATCTTCCGGCGTTCTTCTGCCTCGATCCGTTCGATCAAAATGCCGGTCAAAGCTTACTATGATAAGATTATGCTTCTCCGCTGCCACACACTGATAGGCATCATCATAATCCAGACCGAATCGCATGGATATCTGCGAAATCTTATCTATATCCTCTGCATCAAGGCGCACAATTCCAAGACCGCCGTTTATCAACAGATCCTCAACAACTTTTGAGAATATTCCATGCATCTTGCGTCTGAAAAGGGCAATGCCCAGAGAGAATAGGGCAAAATCCGAAATGTTGAGGTTCTCCCGAGGTGTTTGTCGCATGAACTTCTCGACGTCCTCGAACCTCTGCCTTTTCAGAAGAAGCTCAAGGAGGATATTGGTATCAAGGAGGTACATCCTCTTTCTCCTCCCACCAGTCGAGAATTTCATGCTGAAGCTCTACTGACGTATATTGATCCTTCATGTCTTGCAGTGCACCTATCCAGTCAAGTTTCAGCTCACCCTTGGTTTTTCTTGCCCGCCTCTCAACGAGAAAGCGAATAAAATCCTCTGCCTCCCGGTAGAGTTCAGGGGGGAGTTCCTTTACCAGCTCTTCAAGCCCGGACATATCCTCTCCTTCATGCCTTTCAGTTTAATTGGTCGGCCTTCAAGATTAAGCTGACGGCGGATTGTGGGATATCTTCGAGCTTCTTCCTGCATACGCCTGCCCCTTCTCAATGCTCTTGTCTTTTCGCGAAGCTCGCCACCAGCCCTGGCGCTGCCTGTGCCCCCTGCGCCTCCGGGCCTGCCTGGCGAAAGGGAGGGACGCGGGGCCGGTGGTCAGGACGATCAGACGCCATCGATAGTCGATCCGCGGGCAGAAGGGCGCACCTGCCGATAGCCGTCTTCTCGCAAGGCCTATATAATAGGATCGGGAGCCGCTTCTCTAGCGGCATCGAGATCAAAGGGGGCAATTCTGCTTGACACTGTAATATAAAGGAGGGGAAAGAGATATCTATATACACATAAATTGAAATGATGCGAACTCGTAACCAAGGCAATGTGTCTGTCAAGGATGAAAATATGTATGTAAAGATAAAACACGATATAGAAAATGATACATATTATCAGCAAAATTTTAGCAACGACGGGGAAAAGTTTGTTGCCTGGTATCTAAGGAATATTCATTCCTAGGTTTGGATCTGCTTAGCCTGGTTCCACATTCATGCGGCGGCGCCTTGGATGCCCCGATGCTTGCATCGGGGTGCGCCGCCGCCGTTTCACTGGCAAGAACAAAGTGGATGCAGAACCGCTGAGAGAAGTATTGTCCTCATGGGTGCAGCTAAAGAATCCAGTAAGATTACAGGATACATGTAATGAAAAACTGAAGCCAAAATTGCTTGATATAAAAAATGCGTTGGACGATGAATATGAAATTGACTTTGAATTGATCACTACGGCGGAATTAACAGATACAGCAAAAGAAGAAGTTAAAACATTTCAGGAACAACTAGCAAAGGATGAGGAATTGCCAGCTTCGCTCCATGTAATTGGCAATGAAGAATTACATCAAAAATATGAAGAAGCCTTGGATAAAGGAAGCTCCCATATAGATTATCAAATTGACATGGAATCTGGTAAATATATTTCTTTTAATATCTCAGGCACTAAGACGGTAATTGCAGCACTGCAATTGAAAGACTGCCTTGCGTTCCCAGGAATAAAAGACGGATCACTTTTTCGGAAAAATGTAAAGCAATCCTTGGGATTAAATAATAAGGTAAATAAAGGCATAAAATCTACCATTTATAGCGATAGGCATAATGACTTCTTCTTTTACCATAATGGTATAACTGCTATTTGTGATAAGATGGAATTAGTTGATAATAATTTAAAATTAAAAGCATTAAATGTTGTGAACGGCTGTCAATCCTTAACTACAATCCTAGCATGCAGTGAGAAGGTAAAAGAATTAGATGATACTTATATAATGTTTAGATTCTATGAAATACCTCAGAGGGATAGAGCGGATCGCATTAGCATTCTAACAAACTTCCAGACAGCTATTAAACCAAGAGATCTGAGAAGCAATGATAAGAGCATATTGAAAATGAAGCGCTCTTTTTTACAAATGTATCCTCAAGGATATTTTATTACAAAAAGAGGAGAAAATGTACCCGCCGATAGAGATAGGAATCTTGTATTGGACATGGTTCAGATGGGCAAGTATCTTATTTCTTGGCATTCCCAAAGACCAAATATTGCATATAGCGAAACAAAAATATTCGATAAATATTTTGATCAATTATTCAAAAGAGATTATCATCCTGAGGACATGCATGCATTGAATTTCTGGATGGGGGAAGTTACGAAGGGATGGACCCCCGAAAATCCATTTGGATTGAACGAGTCTTTGCTGGCAATGAAGTCATATGCCCAATATCATCATTTGTATGCTATTTCCCAATGCTTCTCTGCAGCGAGTCATCAAAAAGACAGAGTCCCCAAACCTAGTGCAACATATAGAAGAGCCAAAAAAATGAATATAATAGATAGAGTTGTTGATATTGCCGCAATTTGCTTAAATTTTGCATTTCAAACTGCAGTAAATGAGCAACAGCCTCCAAATAGAGTATTTAGCCCACAGAACTGGATAAAGACAAAGTCATGCTTAAGTGGAATAAACGCAGCAGTGGCCATGCAATTAATGATGCTCATAAAAATGCCAGGAGGCAAAGAATTGGCAGAGTCGCTGATCATACCTAATGAGGATTTTGAGTATAGATGGGCAGCTGATTAGAGCTATACTGACCGAGATAGCAAAGTGAACTCCTCCTGCTTGGGATTAATTCTGTAGAAAATTATTATCCTACGAGGAAAAGAAATTACAGAAGGGGCGAGAAGCTTGTTGTCCATGAAAAGATCACGAACAATTCGTGTGGTCCGTTCTTGATGACTTGTGACGCATCGATGATCTAAGACTGCCAGTTGCCGTTGCTATCAATGAAATATCTACATGGCCCAACTCTTCTTCAATCGGGACGATCTTGCCCAAGCTCAAGGCATAGCCCTTATTGTACATGGACTGCCTACGCTGTCTTAGAACAAATAGATTGGTTTATGGAATGAGATCAAACTGAGGAAGGCTCATATCTCCATCTGCTTGAACTCCTCAAGTTCTTCGGGCGTCATCATCTCCTGCCAGGGGGTAGATTCTACCAGGTCCACTGCCCGTCCGCCCCTGATGGTCTTCTCTATCTTGATCAGCCCTTCCTGCTCCAATTTTTTCACTGCCCCGCGCGTTTTGCCGGTGGACCATGCCATGAGCTTTGACAGCTCATAGACACTTGATCGGGGACACTCGCTGATCTTCTCGTAGAGGTCCCATTCATCATCTTCGGCTCTTGCAGTTCTTACCAGAGTGGCCTTCATCAGAGATTGCATGTACTGTTCATTTAGCACTGGAATGTATTTAAACCTTTAGACATATGTCAACTACATAAATCATATGTCAAATGGATTATCGAAGGCTTTAAGTCCTATTGAGATATAACATTAAATGTGCTAACCGACTTTGAAAGGAACATACTGGTGAAACTATGTCAGGAAACCAATATGGCCAAAGCAGCTCATTTATCCGAGCACGTTCTTGTGCACAGGTTCCCGAACCTGGGGCATAGGGTTCGGAAGGCATTGAGCAAGCTGATCAGCAAGGGCTACGTCGCAAGGCATCCAACCAGGAACGAGATGACATATCAGCTTACTGATATCGGGATAGAAGAGTGCCGGAAGATGAAGGAAAGTGCACTGAAGCTTACAGTATAACATATTACAGCAGAGCCCTCCTTCGCGGCCCACCTCTTTACGGGCTCTTCCTGCTCCTTCCCAACACCATCTGCTTGGTAGCCCTCTCCGCCTCAATGCTTCGCCTACAGAGCGGACAGATCCTGATCCATTCCAGGCCCTCGGAGTCCTTTTGCATGTCGGCAGGAAGGGTTGATTCAATCCTCCTCAGCATGGGCTCTGTAGCATATCGTGATCCGCAGATCTTGCAGGCCACCAGCTCAAAGCTCACATCGGGCTCAGGCACGACCTCATCGAAAGGCACCAGAGTCAGAGCCTTGGCCGGGCAAAACTCCACGCAAAGATCGCACTCCTCTTTGCACCTCTTCCAGTGCAGGCTCCGCTTATCTGCAGTCTCGGCACGAACGATATTTTGACTGGGACAGACATTGGAGCAGGACAGGCAGCCCAGACACAGGCTGGCATCAACTTTTATCATCTTCTACCTCCGTTGACAGCAGCCCGCGCCGCTCGGGCACGCGCCCGGCGATTCGCCAGCTCAAAATCGGTGGTTAGAGCATTGGCCGGACAGGTTGTAACGCAGGTAGGCGCGTCTCGGCCTTCACACAGATCGCATTTATGGGCGATCTTGTTTGTCCAGACCACTCCGAAGGGGCAAGCCAGCTTGCATAGGCCGCATCCGGTGCACTTTTCCACATCAAAGGCCGTGCGCTCCCCCTCTTTATGCAAAGCCCCGGTAAAGCAGGCTACGGTGCAGTTAGCCTCCTCACAGTGATGGCAGAATATGGGAATTGAGGCAAAGTCTCCCACAAAATGCACATTGATGTGTCCGCTGCCTCCATGCACTCGCTGGCAGGCCACCTCGCAGGAGCGACAGCCAATGCATCTGCTGATGTCAATGTAAACAGGCATTTAATCCCTCCCGGATATTTTGCAGGCCGAGACCTTGAACTCCGGTATCCTGGCCTCAGGATCCGTGGTCTCTGTTGTGAGGATATTGGTTCCGGGGAAATGGAAGGGCATGAATACCACTCCCCTTTTCACACTGTCCGTTAGGCGGGCATAAGCCTGTGTCTCTCCCCGCAGCGTGCTTATGGTCACCTCATCGCCTTCATTCACCTTGAGCCTCGTGGCGTCGGCGGGATTGATCTCCACATAGAGATCCGGCTCGCGGCTAATGAGCGAAGGGCTTCTCCTGGTCATAGACCCGGCATTGTGGTGCACAGCCACGCGCCCGGTGGTCAGGATAAAAGGATAATCCCAGCTAGCGTCTTCTGCCGCCGGCCTGTAAGGAACGGGCACAATAGAAGCACGGCCCTCGGCAAGCTTGAAGCCGGAAGAGTGAAGTATGGGCGTTCCCGGATGATCGATACTTGGGCAGGGCCAGATAAGTCCTGCTTTGCCAAGCCTTCCCGGGGTTATGCCGCCGTATTGCGGCACAGTCCGGTTGATCTCCGCTAAAACCGATGCGGCATCAGGATAATCAAAATCCAGCACCAGGCTTTTGCCAACCCGGCACACTATCTCCAGATCGGACAGAGCCGCTCCCGGAGGCTCAAGGGCTTTGCAGCTCCATTGAACACGCCTTTCCGTGTTGGTGAAGCTTCCCTCCTTCTCCGCCCAGACCGCTGCCGGTAAAACGACATCTGCATGCTGCGCTGTCGCGGTCATGAAGATATCCTGCACTACCAGAAAATCCAGATCATTAAGAGCGGAGTGCACATTTTTGCTGCAGGGATCGGAGTTGGCCGGGTCTTCGCCCACAATATACATGGCCTTGACCTCTCCCGAGGCGGCCGCATCGATCATCTGGGTGGCTGTGAGACCGGGGCCTAAGGGCAGGCTCTCCACCCCCCAGGCAGAAGAGAAGTATTTAATGGTCTTTGGATCGTCCGCCTTTTTGTAGCCGGGATAAAACTCGGCCAGTGCGCCCATATCGCAGGCACCCTGCACATTGTTCTGGCCGCGCAGAGGCATGACCCCTGTGCCCGGCTTTCCCAGATGCCCGCAGATGAGGGCCAGATTGGAAACGGCCTGCACATTGTCTGTGCCCGTACTGTGCTGGGTGATCCCCATGGAATAGAGAATAGTGGAAACCGGGGATATGGCATAAGCGCGTGCCGCCCTGACAATGTCGCCTGCGGCCACTTCGGTGATCTTTGCCACCTTTTCCGGAGTATAATCTTTGACCGACTCTGCCAGAGCTTCAAAGCCTCGTGTCCTTTGGGCAATGTAATCTCTGTCCACCAGCCCCTCTTTGATTATCACATGAGCCATGCCGTTTAGGAGAGCCACATCCGTTCCGGGCTTGAGCTGCAAGAAGACATCCGCCATCCAGGAGGTATGAGTCATGCGCGGATCGGCTACGATTACCACCGCACCCGTATCCTTGGCCCTGTGAATCCAGCGGGAGAGAACAGGATGGTTTTCCGCCAGATTCGATCCTATGATAAATATGCATTTAGAGTTGGCAATATCCGGTATGGGATTGGTCATTCCCGCTGCACCTAGAGTTCGATTCAATCCCACCACCGAGGGAGCATGACAGAGCCGGGCGCAATTGTCCACATTGGGTGAGCCCAAAAGACGGGCCAGCTTCTCGATCAGGTAGTTCTCCTCATTGCTGCATTTTGAAGAGGAAAGAAAAGCAATGCTGCCCGAACCGTGCTTCTTGATGGCTTCGCCAAAGGCCCGGGCCACCAGATCGATAGCTTCCTCCCAGGATATCCTGGAAAAGCCTTCGCCTTTTCTCTTCATAGGAGATGTGAGCCGCTCCTGGTGGTAGAGAATCTCCAAGGCCGCATTTCCTTTAGAGCATAAAGCCCCCTCGCTCACAGGGTGATCCGGCATGTATTCTATCCCGGTGGCGCGCTCCTTTTCGACTGCAATGAAAAATCCGCAGCCTGCACCGCAATATGGGCATACCGTTGGAACAAGCACTTTTGTCATCTCAATCCCTAATGATATCTCAAGCAGTATTCAATAAGCATAAAGATTGCTGTAGGGCCTCTTCGACTTGGGCGTGAGCCTGACGAACTGAGAATTCAAGATCTCCTCTCGGCTCTTGCCAATCTCAGGAAAGCGTTCCACGAACCGGGAGACATATTGATCCAGAACAACCCGGTCAGCATCGTCTAGCGGAGATATAGCCACCTGTCCGCCAACCTGAAACGGCTCTACGCTGCCGCGCAGATAGATGACGCCTCCATGCATGCCTGTGCCTATGAAGTTAGCTTTGTGAGTCTGGTCGTGCAGGTCCAGGAGTATAACAATTCCGCCCGCCATGTACTCGCCCAAGAAGTCCTGCGAACTGTCGCCTACGACAAGAACAGGCCTCTTTCCCTCGTACTCCTTCATGTGCAGTGCCGTTCTGTATCCGCAATTGTCCCGCACATAGATCTCGCCCCCGCGCATGGAAAAACCCAGGACGTCTCCGGCTCGTCCCTCCACGATAATCTCACCGGCATCCATTGTATTTCCCACGCCGTCCTGAGCATTGCCGTGCACAGTTATCTTATGGCCGTAAAGAAAGGCGGCCAGGTCGTTGCCGGGAGTTCCGAAGATCTCGATCTCCATTCTAAGGTGTTGTGGAGTGTAGAGGCGGGTGCCGATGTATCTCTGGCCGCAAACATTTATGATGTTAACCTTTTTTACGCCGGAGAGCATCAAGTCCATGAGCTGGTCATTTAATTCTTTTGTCTCCAGATCCGTGGCATCGATCAGAGCGGTCGTTATATTCTCATTAAGTTGATCTGCCTTGAGACTCGATTCGGAAAGAACTGCCCTCGCCATTTCTCCCTTCACTCTCCTGCACCCTTGATTCCTAAGACATCAAGCTCCCACTCGTACAACCCTACACCCCGTAGGTGGTCTCGGTTGCCGCGCAGGCTCTCTAAGGCGTTGATGCCCATGCCGCCCAGCATCTCACTGATCTCGTGTGACCAGGCAAAGATGAGGTTGGACAGCCGCTGTGAGGCGATCTCCACATTCAGCCTGCCGGACAGACGCGGGTCCTGAGTGCATATTCCCCAGTTGCATTTGCCCGTATAGCATTTCTGGCAGAGAGTGCAGCCCATAGCGATCAGAGCCGCAGATCCGATATAAACGGCATCAGCGCCTAAGGCTATGGCCTTGATTACGTCGCTGCTGCAGCGAATTCCGCCCGCTGCAATGATGGAGCATCTGTTCCTGATGCCCTCATTTCGCAGGCGTCGGTCCAATGATGATATGGCTAGCTCAATAGGTATGCCCACATTGTCCCGGATGACTTTGGGAGCCGCTCCCGTTCCGCCTCTTAGGCCATCGATGGCGATGATGTCCGCACCGGCGCGCACAATTCCCGAAGCTATGGCGGCAAAGTTGTGCACGGCTGCGATCTTGACGGATATGGGCTTCTCGTAGTTGGTGGCCTCCTTCAGAGCGTAGATGAGCATGGACAGATCTTCAATGGAGTAGATATCATGGTGCGGAGCCGGAGAGATGGCATCGGTGCCCGCAGGGATCATGCGCGTCTCTGCCACCGCAAGCGATACCTTCTCGCCGGGCAAGTGGCCGCCGATGCCGGGCTTGGCCCCCTGGCCCACTTTGATCTCCACGGCCTGTCCACAGTTCAGGTACTCGGCGTCTATGCCGAAGCGGCCTGAAGCCACCTGCACAATGGCGCATCTTCCAAACTCTTCCCTCATCTCTCGGGGAAGGCCGCCTTCACCGGTATTGAAGTAGGTTCCCAACTTGCAGGCAGCCGTGGCCAGGGAGCGGAAGGCATTGTAGCTTATGGCTCCGTAGGACATGGCCGAGAAGAGGATGGGAGTTTGCACCACCAGATTGGGGGAGAGCTTGGTCTTGATCTCCACATCACCATCCTTAGCAGATATGTCCATCATGTCAGGCTTGGCGCCCAGGAAGGTGCGTAGCTCCATAGGCTCTCTCAATGGATCGATGGAGGGGTTGGTGACCTGAGCGGCATTGAGCACGATGTGGTCCCAGTAGATGCGAAATGGCTTGTCGCACCCGCACCCGGTAAGGATCACTCCACCCGTTTCCGCCTGCTTCTTGAGGTCATCCAGCTTCTCGCGAGACCAGGAGGCGTTGGGCCGGTAGAACGAGGGCGTAGGACGGACTACTATGGCGTTCTTGGGGCAGAAGACGACACATCTCTGGCAGCCGGCGCACTTGTAGTCATCGGATATCAGCCGGTCAGCCGCCGGATCGTAAGTGTGGGTGCCAAAGGAACACTGTCTCTCGCAGCCCCGACACTGGCCGCATTTTTCTTCGTCCCTGGTGATCTGAAACTCTGGAAAGACGAATGATTTCATTGCAAAACCTTCCTCATACTATTTAGTTCGCATACGACCGGTTCTCCTCCGTTGGGCGTCCAGACGCGGTCAAACTGGGGCGAAATGAGTCTGATGGATGCTTCCTCTGAAGAGAGGTAGAACATCTCTCCTCTCGTGGCTGCGGTAATGGGCCGAAGCCTGATTCTGTCCGTGAGGCCGATCATCCTTCCCGTTTGGCCGATGATTACGGCAAAAGGCCCGTTCATGAGCAGAGGCGCATAGACCATCCTTAGTGTGGTGAGCAGTTTCTTCTCCTTCTCGTTCATCCGATCGATCGCGTTCCAGATGGGCGGGGCGAGAATCTTGGCCACAATCTCAATGGGAAGTTTCTGCCTTCTCATAAGCAGGTCCGCAGCATAGGCTATGACCTCCGTGTCCGTCTGCAGGGTGCAGGCATAGCCGTACATCTCCAGGTACCAGCGATTGGTGCCGTAAGAGGAGATCTCGCCGTTGTGGACGATGGTCGTATCCAGGAGGCTGAAGGGATGAGCCCCGCCCCACCAGGCCTGGGTGTTGGTGGGAAAGCGGCCGTGCACCGTCCAGGTGTAAGCTTTGTAGAGCTTGTCCAGCATGAAGTACTCTCCGATCTCCTCTGGATAGCCCACGCCCTTGAAACAGCCCATGTTCTTGCCGGAAGAGAAGACATAAGCGTTCTCGATCCTGGTGTTCACCCACATGATCTTGCCCACGATGTAATCCTCATCGGAGAGCAGAGAGTCCTCTCCCTGCTTTTTGGGAAGGACAAAGTAGCGCCAGACCAAGGGCGGATCGCTTACGCTTGTCTCATCGCCATGAGGGATCTCTTCATCGTAGACCACATCGAAATTCCGGCAAAGAAAGGCATCCAGCTCCTTTTTGGCGGACCTTTTGGCCTGCGGGCCTTTGCCTGTGAACATAAGATGAAAGGCATAGTAATCCTTGTAATCCGGGTATATGCCATAGGCTGCAAAACCCCCACCCAGACCATTGCCGCGGACGCGCATGTTGGCTATGGCCAACATGACGCCTGCCCCGGTAAAGCGTTCCCCATCTTGGTTCATGGCACCGAAGATGGAGCAGGCGCAGATCTCTCTATTGTATAGCTCCCTTCTTATCCTTGGCATAATAATCTTAAACTCCATTCATCGACCAGATCTTGTTTTATAGCTATTTAAGAAACGTTCATAATACTTATGAACTTGGCCGATCGATGCAGATGTTCTTTTGGTCATGATATCTCCATATGCAAATCTCGGGACGAATGGCCGACGGGTAAGAATAAAAAGATGAGCCCTAATATTGGGCTCTAGAGCAGAGGCAAGTACCTCTCCAGCTCCCACTGGGTCACATTGATGCGGTAGGCATCCCACTCTGCCTTCTTGTTGGCGATAAAGGCCTTGAAGACATGCTCACCCAATGCCTCTTGGACGAGCTTGCTTTCCTCGGTGAGCTGTGTGGCATCGTTCAGGCTTCCCGGCAGAGAGGTGATTCCGGCTTTCTGTCTCTCCTCATCACTCATATGGTAAATATCCTGCTCCTGGGGGGCGGGCAGATCGTACTTGTTGGCGATGCCGGCCAGGCCTGCGGCCAGCATGACGGAGAAGGCCAGGTAGGGGTTGGCGGCGGGATCGGGGCTTCTGAACTCGACCCTTGTTGCGGCTTCCTTTCCGGGCTTGTACATTGGCACTCTGACCAGGGCCGATCTGTTTCTTCTCGCCCAGCAGATGTAGACCGGCGCCTCATATCCGGGGACCAGGCGCTTGTAGGAGTTGACCCACTGGTTGGTGACGGCTGTGATCTCGGGCGCGTGCTTGAGAAGGCCGGCAATGTAGTACTTGCCCTCATCGGAGAGATGGTAGCGGTCTCCGGC
Organism: Methanothrix sp.; assembly: GCA_026394505.1. GTDB lineage: Archaea > Halobacteriota > Methanosarcinia > Methanotrichales > Methanotrichaceae > Methanothrix. Next base: position 3,088 of record JAPKYC010000157.1, on the reverse strand, counting down.
ATCGAACATCACATTTCTCTTTCCCTGGAAGAGGGACTGGTGTACGTGCATGCCGCTGCCGTTCTGGCCGAAGATGGGCTTGGGCATGAAGCTGGCATGGTAGCCGTACCGACGAGCGATCTCCTTGACGGTAATCTTGTAGGTCATCACCGTATCAGCCATATTCAAAGCATCCTTGTAGCGCAGATCGATCTCATGCTGAGAGGGAGCAACCTCATGGTGGCTGTACTCTACATCGATGCCCATGGAGTCCAGAGCAAGGATGGTGTCCCGGCGCAGGTCGGAGGCGTTGTCGGCGGTGGTCAGGTCGAAGTATCCACCGTTGTCCAGGGTCTCCGTGCTATGTTCATTCTTGAAGTAGAAGAACTCCAGCTCAGGGCCTACCAGGAAGCTGTAGCCTTTATCCTTGATGCGCTCCAGATTTCTCTTCAGGACGTACCTGGGGTCGCCATCATACGGGCTGCCGTCGGGATTCAGGATGTCGCAGAACATCCTGGCCACGCCGTTCTCCTGCTGCCTCCAGGGGATGAGCTGGAAGGTAGTGGGGTCGGGCTTGGCGACCATGTCGGATTCATGGATTCGGGCAAAGCCCTCGATGGAGGAGCCGTCAAAGCCCATGCCCTCGGAGAATGCCCCCTCCAGCTCATTGGGATTAATAGCAAAGCTCTTGGGGACTCCCAGGATATCAGTGAACCAAATTCGGACAAATCTTACATTATATTTGTCAATTGCCTCAAAGACTTCATCTTTTGACTTAGTTTGCAGGGCCATTTCACTTAGCCTCCTAAAACCAGAGAGCTACGTTGATTATTTATAGGTATTTGAGATCGAGTCTTAAAAGTTATGAAAAATTATGATCGCAGAATGTCTATCCACCACGAGCGTGCCCCATTTGGTGGTCTTAAGCTCTGGCGTGCTGGAGGCGATTAGGGGATTTAGGCATCGTGCCCACGGAAATGACCACCATATCCACATCCACGAGATGCTCCGAGCCCTTCTTCACGCGGGGGCTTCGCCTTCCCGAGCCATCGGGCTCGCCAAGCTCCATATCTGCGACCTCCATGGCTTTTACCATGCCCCTAATGTCACCCAAGAACCGGGGGGGATTGGTGAGGAAGTCGAAGATCACGCCCTCCTCCACGGCGTTCTCCACCTCTTGATGAAGGCAACAGTTGCCATTCAGGGATACGGCAATGCCGGCAGCTTTGCCCATTCTCTGGTCAAAGAGCTCTTCGGCAGCAAGGTAGCCGCCGTAAGCGACTCCAAGGGCGGCGCATTCAATGCCGCCGGCATAGAAGCCGATGTGGCAGCCCGCGTCAAGGCGGAGACCTCAACGGTTGCCAATATCCCCGGCAAGATCAAGGCCAAGGTCATCATAGAGCCGGCCAATGGCCCCACCATACCGGAAGCTTACGCCATCCTCTTCCAGAACAAGGTGCACGTCATTCCCGACTTCCTGGCCAATGCAGGCGGCGTGACCATCTCCTACTTTGAGATGGTTCAGAACATCAGCCGCTCCAACTGGACCCTCGATGAGGTCTACACACGGCTCGATGAGAGGATGACTGTGGCCTATCAGGCCGTCCTGGCCGCATCCAAGCAGTACAAGGTAAACATGCGACAGGCAGCCTACACCGTAGCTGTGGCCCGCGTTGTCGAGGCTAAATAGTAGTAAATCTCGATTAATTCAAAACCACCAGCAGCAGAGGTGCTTTGCGCTCCACGCAGGCAAGAACCCATCATAGGGGCGCAGAGACCTAATATTTTAATAAATATTTAATTATTCACAATGTTTTTAAATTATATTTTATTTTAATATCGCTTATGGAACAACCATTCTGTGAATCAAGTCAAATATCCCGATGGGGTACAATATCGCAACCTGTGCAAGGTAGGCACATGGTCTCGGCCATATCGGCCCTCAGGCCGTGATCCTCCAGCACTTTTCTCGTTGCCTTAGCCAGCCTAAGAAGCCTCTCCGCAGATGGCCTCCTGACCTCAACTTCCCCCTTTCTTGATGGATGGGGCGATATCGGCCTCAAATTAGGTATTACACCCATCTCTGCCAGCCTGGTCACACCCGCCACAACGCATTCATCGCTCTCGCCCAGGCCCAAGATGAAGTTGGAGGTGACTCTGTTTTTCCCGAAGATCTTCACGGCCTTCTCCAGGGACTTGAGGATATAATTCAGCGACAATCCAGGGCAAACCCTGGAGAAGATCTCCGGGTCCATCGTCTCCACGTTGTATTTTATCTCCGTGGCACCTGCCGCTTTCAGCTCTTCAGAGGAGTTATCGGTAGGATAAACCGAGACGCCGATAGGCACATCGTAAAGCGCTCGCAATGCCTTAACAATTTCCACCGCTTTCTTGACCTCGTCCTCAGGCGACTTCTCCACTCCGCTGGTCAGGGAAATGGCTCTTAGCCGGCCTGTGCGCTTGGCCTCTTCCACAAGCCTCAGGATCTCATCCGGGACCTTTACATCTCCATTAAGCTTTGGAACCGGGCAGAACTTGCAGTCATAAATGCAACGCCCGCTTATGGTCAGGTAGGCCTGCTCAGGACAGTGGCTGAGGGCAGGCTCGAGCCGACCGGTGACGATGGTCTTTCCGTCTTTAATCACCACGACATCTGTGCAGCATCTGATTACCTTGAGAGGAGAGTTCTTGTTGATGGATAGCCTCACCCTGTGGCCGCCTGATTTAAGGAAGAAAGACTCTAGACCGGCCCCTGGTCCCGCGCTTGGTGTGGTGGTCCTAGTAGCCTCCCGCAGCAGATCCTCGTCAATATCAGCACTGCCGATGCTTATCAGCAGAGCCTTGATTTCGGCATTCATTTCCATGATTGTGCCCCCCTCCAAATTAATTTTCTACATGAAATACAACTAATTCACAATCGTGAATGAATTATTGGATATATAAATAATAGTAATGCGGCAAAAAAAAGTGTGTAGTCCCGAATGTTTGGACTTTATATACTCCTGCCCGCAAATTACATTCTTTATCAACCATTTAATTCAGTCTCCATCCGATTCCGGAACATTCCCAATTTGCATCCTTCCGGCAGCCTTGACCAGAATGCGATATC
>JAPKYC010000299.1 GCA_026394505.1 Methanothrix sp. | reverse complement strand
TCACTGGGAGCTTCTGCGCATGATACAACCGGAGCATGTCATACCCAGCCACGGAAACCTGGTCAGCCACAGCAGCTATCTCATGATGGCCGAGGAGACGGGATACTCGCTGGGATCCAATTTTCATTTGGTGAGAAACGGTCAAGAGCTCTTGATCGATTAGTGTAGAGAGATGAGGCGAGAATGACGAAGACTATGGACAAAGATCTGGACCGTGAGCTGCAAATGCGGGCCGCAATGGTTACGGGAGCCATTGAGGAGCTGCTGCCCGTAGTGCATCCGCGCCCGCTCTACCAAGCCAGCCGGCATCTGGTGGACGCGGGCGGAAAGAGGCTTCGCCCATCCATGCTGCTTTTATCAGCAGAGGCCGCGGGCGGCGACGCGGCCGCAATAGCCGCGGCAGCGGTCTCCATTGAGCTGATTCATAACTTCACGCTCATTCATGACGACATCATGGACAATGCCAATGTGCGGCGCGGCCGGCCAGCCGTGCATAAAATCTGGGGTCAGTCGGGAGCCATCCTCGCCGGAGACACCCTCTACTCCAAGGCATTCCAGGTGCTGGGCATGACGAAAGCCCGGCCCGATCTCGTTTTAGGGGCCATGAATATGCTCTCCACGACCTGCACTGCCATATGTGAAGGTCAGTGGCTGGACATGGAGTTTGAGGCAAAAGAGCGCGTCTGTGAGGCGGAGTACATGGAGATGATTGAGAAGAAGACCGGAGTTCTCTACGGCGCCTCGGCCGGCATGGGAGCGCTTTTGGCCGGGGCAACGCCACAGGTGATAGCCGCGCTGGACGAATTCGGCAGGCTGACCGGCATGGGCTTTCAACTGCAAGATGACATCATAGATCTCGTCACTCCCGAAAAGGTCTCAGGAAAGAGGCAGGGAGGAGACCTGATTGAGGCCAAGAAGACATTGATCATGATTCATGCCTTTGCGAACGACGTTTCCGTAAAGGTATTCGGCAAGAAGGATGCTACAGAGGAGCAGATTTCGGAGTCCATCGCCCTTCTGGAGAAGAGCGGATCGATCGAGTACGCTCGCTCCCGGGCGGAGGAGATGGTGGCCCGAGGCAAAAAGGCCCTGCAAGTTCTGCCCGACTCAAAGGCAAAAGCCACGCTGCTGGAGCTGGCCGACTACATGGTCAGGAGACAGTATTAGGAGCTATTCATTATGCACAGTCATGATCTAAAAGGGCACGATTTAACCAAGCATGAGGCGGAGCACCTCCTGCACCACTGGATCGAGCACAACGAGAGCCACAGTGCCTCTTTTCGGGAGAGGGCGGCGCAGATGGCCGGGGTGAGCGAGAAGGCGGCCCAGGATATCAATCAGGCAGCAGCGCTCATGGACCAGTGCACGGAAATGCTCAAGAAGGCCATGCAGGATCTATAAAGAAGGAGAGATAAAGAAAATGGAGCTTGTTTACACTTACGCAATGGAAAGCAGCAAAGATATGCAGAAGATGCTGGATGAGGAGTTCTGGAAGCGCCTCGGGCCCACGCTACGGGAGTGCAAGGCCATGGGGCTGGATAAAGAGGGCATGTGCCTTTACATCAAGGCCCGCGATGAGCTGGCCGGCGAAGCCCAAAAGCTGCTCGCCGATACGGCGGCCAAAGAGCTGTTGGGCGAGGAGGGAGAAGCGCTGCTCAAGGCTTTCCGGGATGAGGCAGAGGCAGCCGAGGCGGGGATGGGGGCGATGTTTGGGTAAATATATTTCTATTTTTAAATGAATATTTGGACGGATAGTAAATACTTCACGGTGTAACATCGTTAAACATCAAACACTGAGCTATTTTTTTGTTGACTTCCCGTTTTAGATCGTCGTCGGCTTCCCCTTGTATGCCCTCGATTTTGTCCTTAACTATTTTCATGACTTTATCAATGCAAAGAACAGAAGGCTCTCTCAATCGGGCGTTTATATAAGAAGGCGTGCCGGGTAGGATAAGCAAGTCAGATGGTAATGGTTTTGCAGGAAGCTCCCCGCTTATATATACAACAGTCACATCCAAATATCCATCACACAGGACCAACGCGGGTCTCAGCTTTTCATTGGTGAAATCTGTAAATGGATACCAAATTGAAACAATACATCCCTTGGGTATCTTTGGTGGTTCCCCCGACATTCCTACCTGAACCGTATTTTTAAATCAGCTACTGTATACACATTATCAGCTTCCCTCTCAACAAGTGGTGCTATAGTCTGCATGGAGGCAAGCATAAGATTCATAACGACTGTCCTATCATCCTCATGGGAAGATTGGCGGTCATGTCGTGACAAAACCTTTTCTTCTCTCTTGATTACTTCCTGCATATTATCTCCTCTATTGCGGTCGAGTTGGTATTTAAAGTTAGCTCATCGCATAATCGGAGTGAAGTAGTGGGTGAGAATGCCGCTGCCCCACCGAAATGTTCCCGGCTCCACCTCTTCACCCTGTCCGGCTTGCATATCCTTCTCGCAAAAATCCCGGTCACATGGAAGGCGAAGACCGCATCAGCGCGACGATCTTCCAGCCGTCGGACAATGCTGAGAGCGTCTTGCCGTCGCCGCAGCCCAGTTCTGGAAGCGCCTCGGGCCCACGGTGCGCGAGTGCAAGGCCATGGGGCTGAAAAAAGAGGGCATGTGCCTCTACATCAAGGCCCGCGATGAGCTGGCCCTGGAAGCCCAGAAGCTGCTCGCCGATACGGCGGCCAAAGAGCTGTTGGGCGAGGAGGGAAAGGCGCTGCTCAAGGCTTTCCGGGACGAGGCAGAGGCGGCGGAGGCGGGGATGGGGGCGATGTTTGGGTAAATGGAAAAAACATTCGACTTTGGCATACGTGATCACGAAATCAAGTATCTCTTTTTCTATTTGCTGGCTGAAGATCAAGTAAAGAAAAAATAGCACCTCTTATCTGCTCCGCTTGATTTGCCCATATATTTGGCCGCCATTTGAATGGTCTTGCGTTGATCAGATACGAGAAATTGACTATGCTGAATATCTACTACCATGAGTGCCATCGAATGACTGCTGATCGGATAAAAAAATATGGCCTAGCCAACACCACCACCGGGAAGATCAAGCACCTTCGTTGCCGGCCCAGAGGTCGTCTCTACAATCGTACCCAGCGTCGATCCACTTGCTCTAACCTTATTTGCAGCAAATACACCTCCAGGCTCTGCATATTTGGCAACCAATTGGATGGTCTTCAATTGGCCAGAATTTAAATCTCCAATTGACCAGGTTAAGGTTGTCGTGCCGTCCGAGTTATTTAGCTTTCTGGGTTCTGCAAGCGTGCCATCCTCACTATATTTGAAGCTTGAGCTTAGATAGGCCATATTTGCTGGCAAGGTGTCATCAACGCTTATCGCTCGAATTTTGATATCGCCACTATTACTGATGACTATCGAATATATCACCTGCGCATTGGCGGCATCCTCTAAGTACTCCTGCACAATGGACGGCTTGCTGCTTTCAGGCATAGACGGCAAAATCAACGGCGGGCTTCTTATTATCTCACTCTGCTTGTTGCTTGAGATCGTTCTGTTCTGTATGCTGCTTAAATCTGGCACGAATTCCATCCTGTGGAAATATTTGGCATCCTCCCATTTAAGCAGTTTCCATTCAGAATTGTTCGAAACGTACGTTCTGTTGACACTATATCTCTTCCATTTCCCCCTACTATCTTCATATAATATATATACAGTTGAATTATTTATTGAAGATCGAGCTTCTACGCTATAGTCATAGTCGTTATTGCTCTTCTTTAGTGATCTTTCGTTTCTAAAATTAAAGACGATTTCCGGTCCGTTGGACTCTTCGAGGTTCTTTTCTTCACCAATATCAATCAGTCTATACTTCATCTTTCCTAAGAATGGTGCATTAAATGTCTCAGTAAAATTTACTTTGAAAACCAAATCGGAACAACTAATCTTGCTTTGGTTTGGCTTTATCCAATTGTTTGTCGAGTTAGATGGATCTAAAATTTTCAAAACTAGATCATCCTGACATCGTTCTCTTGTATCCATATCAAGATTCGATAAATTAAATAGATAATAGTATGAATAGTTATCTAAACCTTCTATAGCGTGATCAACCAAATATAGAGAGCCGTTTGTTGGAGAAACGTTACTATAAACCTCTGGCTGGTTTATGAGACCTGCTACAGCTAATGGAATAGCTAAGCAAAGTGCCAATAATGAAACGGATACATTCTTCATCATATTAACCATCTCCGATTGAACAGGTTTAATTCGACTACCATGAGTATCCAATGATTGCTGATCGGATAAAAAAATAAAAATATGGCCTAGCCAACACCACCACCAGGAAGATCAAGTACCTTCGTTGCCGGCCCAGAGGTCGTCTCTACAATCGTACCCAGCGCCGATCCACTTGCTCTAACTTTATTCGAAGCAAATACACCTCCAGGCTCTACATATTTGGCAACCAATCGGATGGCCTTCAAGTCGCCAGAATTTAAATCTCCAATTGACCAGGTTAAGGTTGTCGTGCCGTCCGAGTTATTTAGCTTTCTGGGTTCCGCAAGCGTGCCGTCCTCACTATATGTGAAGCTTGAGCTTAGATATAACATATTTGCTGGCAAGGTGTCATCAACGCTTATCCCTCGAATTTTGATATCGCCACTATTACTGATGTCTATCGAATATATCACCTGCGAATTATCTGCATCCACTAAGTACTCTTGGACAATTCTCAAGCCGGTTGTGGTCGCATTATAGGCTCCGAGCCCACGCTGCTGGCCACCTTGATCATAGGTATAGATACAATCATATCCTTGACATTCACCTGGCGTGCATGTGATGTTCTCGCACTTTCGAGTACATGTCCCATTGGGGCTGCATTGTTGGGTGCAATTTTGCTGGGGCAGCTTTGTGTTTGCTTCAAGAGTTTTGATTACTGCAGTCGTCGGCCATGGCGCATCAAGTTGTTCAATAGTGGGCTGAGTTCCACTATAGCAGCACGGCAGCCAATCTGCTGCACCCGCATGAGCTTCTTGAGGGACTAACTCTCTCAGATTATTAGTAACACTAATATCGCCATGCATCAAAGCATTATGTTCCCAATCAATTCTTCTTGCTCCGGTCCGATTGGACCATCCAGACGCATCCCATGTTTCAACAACACCCCTTTTAACAGTTGCATTATATTTTAAATCATATGCCATGCCGGGCGTTGTATCCATGCTCAGACTAGATCTTACGTGAATCTCTTTGGCCATATTGCTTTTGCCAAGATTCCTATATGCTTTATTAATATCCTCGTATCTTATCTTCTTCCATGCTGAGACTGCTCTATTATTCTTGAAGTACTCCTTGCCGTAGAATTCGGAGATTCCTTTGACACCCTTAAAATCCAAATTCATATCATGAAAATACGACGAATTGCCCTTAGCTGTTCCATTCCCATATGAATATGTTATTACTTCAGCATAGTCGATTTCGCCTTTCTCTAAATAGTTAAATGATCCTGCCTTCAATCCTCTTGCGTAGCCACTATCCATTATGCTTGGCTCCAATAAACGGCTATAGGAAGACATAGTAGCTCCATTGCTGCCTTTGCACTCGAATTTAAAATCCATTGCGGATTTGGATGCAGTTATCAATACTAAAACTAAGGTTATGCACAAAAAGATTTTTCTAATATTGCTCCCTCCCAAATTTTGAATGAACTTTCTATCTTGCTCCTATAGCCAGTGATGGTAATAGCTTCACCCTAGGACGAATTTCGGATCAAACTCCTCATTTGCAATTACCTTTCCTCCTTCCGCACTCCAGAATATGCAATCATCTGCGCCCTTCCATAGTATAATCACAGCGCTGTCTTTTTTCAACGGATCATTTTCCTTTTTTATGCTACCCCAGCAAAAGGCAACTGCAGAACGGTTATATTTGCCACGTATCTGGTTGTAGAGGAAAAAGGCCCTATCTTCCCTATTTCTCATTTTTTGAAAAACATCAAATTTCTTCTTGTCTGTATCTGGCGGCGGCTGACATGACGGGAACTCTTTGTTCTGCAATTTGTTTTTAATTTCATCGAAATAGCTGACATCATAGCCGCCCTCCGCCTCATAGAGCATGGTCCACCCACTTAGGGTTTCCTTCAATTTAAATTGTTGATCAAAAGGCGGCAAGACTTTCTTTTCCTTTAGGCCAAACACGTTACCAGGATCGAAATGTGGTCGAAAAATTGGTAGAAAAACGGCTGATTTTGGTTTGAAGTCATTAATTTCTCCTCTTTGAGGGTCCCAAGCCTGGGGAATCCAATTCTTGCCGTCATAAGTGTAGAAATAAATAACTGCATGATCTTCCTCTTTCCCTGCGACAAATCCACGACCTGTCGTGGCTACTGCGCATGGGGCCCCAGGGCATTGGCAGCGAAGTGCAGATACCGCCCAATAAGCTCTATCAAAGCACTCCCAGTATTCTTGCCTGTGCTCCGCGAGAGGTTTCCCATTGGGAGCATTTTTCTTAAATTCTTTGTCAAGGACCTCTAAAATAACACCCTTCGGATAATCTTTCAGGACCTTGTCGCCAAACCAAATGGGTGTGACGGTGCCTGATGCCGGATCAAGATTTTTTAGTGGCCCAGCGATCAACCTAATTCTTCCACCTTGAGAGAGGGGGACAAAATTTCCAGGAGACATAATAATACACCTTTTTGGAAGTTTATAAGCTTTTCTACATTCTAATTTTAATGTGTAGTCCCGAAACCTTTGACTTTATATACCCATCATTGTGGCATGGGAAAGAAGAATAAAGTTGTTGTAAAGCTAACAGATAAGAAGATCAGATATATCATTCGGGCCAAAAAGAGAGGCGAGAGCACCAAAAAAATCGCGCAGGATATGAAGTTGAGTCCGTCCTCTGTGAAGCGTGTCTGGATGCACTGGACGAAAACCAAGATGCCTCTAATCATTAAAAAATTTGGAAGAAAGAAAAAGCCCTTGGATGAAGAGTCAGTTAAGCTGATGCTTGAAGTCCACAAAGAGCAAAATTTGGGCACAAGACGGCTGGAGAGGATCATCGATTTCACGCATGGAAAGCATATCTCGCATAACGCTATTCATGAGGAACTGCTATCTCATGGCTTGGCCAATGTGAACCGCAACAAATCGAAGCGCAGAAAACCCAGGATCAGGTTCGAACACAAGCACAGCCTTACCATGGTGCATCTGGATTGGCATACCAGCAATCACGATGGAAAAAAGGCGTACGTCTGCGCGGTCATTGATGATAGTTCGCGGTGCATTCTCGCGGGCGGGGAGTTCGATGCCGAAACAACAGATAACGCCTTACAGCTCCTCAAAGAAGCCATGTGCGAATTTGGCTGGCTGACAAGTATTAGGCAGGTCTTGACCGATAGAGGGACACAATTCTATGCTAACAAGCGCGACAAGAACGGCGATGCAGATAGCAGATTTGAAGACTTTCTTGAGGAGAATAAAATCAAACACATCAATTTTGACAATTTCGTGAATTGGCATAATACGGTTAGATTCCATGAATCTCTGGATATAGAATGGTACCTGCAGACACGGGATATCGCATTCTGGTCCAGGCTGCCGGAAGGATGCAAATTAGGAATGTTCCCGAATCGGATGGAGACTGAATTAAATGATTTCGGAAGGATGTGATAATCGGGCAGGAGTATATAAAGTCAAAACATTCGGGACTACACATTAGGCAGAAACAGGGGCAAAGGACTCCGCTTTCATCCCCACCCTGAAGGATGGGGACTTCCCACTTCGTCCTTCGCAATCCTACAAGTTAAATTCTTGTCGCGATTTCCTTGCCGGCACTTGTCTACCATGATAAGCGCATTTGCCCTAAGATTTAATATAGAGCAAATCAACCACCCATAAGAAAGAAATAAAATCGGGCCCAGATACTTATGAAAATCTGCCTGGACGTCTGCTGCATCAATCGGCCTTTTGACGACCAAAACCAAGACAGAATCAGAATGGAATCGTAAGCCGTACTGGCCACCTTAAAGAGATGCCTACTAGACTGGACTCTCATGGGCAGCGAAGCCATCGATTACGAGATCTCCGGAATACCGGATGCCGAGAGAAGAAGGAAATTGGAGCGAATCGCGTCCATCTCAATAGAAAAAATATTAGTAGATGAGGCAATTGCTGCCAGAGCGTTGGAGATCGAGAATTTGGGGCTGGGGGCCGTAGATGCTTTGCATGTATCATGCGCGGAAAGATGTGCCGATGTCATGCTGACAACAGACGATGAGATCATAAGAGCTGCATTGAGAAAAAATTCAAGCATCAATATCAAAGTGATGAATCCTGTGAGGTGGCTTTTGGATGTCCTCTAAAATAGACGTCAAGAGCATTAACGAGATAAGGAGGATCGGGATAGATGCTCTCGCAGATGCCCTGGGACCGGTGGACATGGCGAGGTTCCTGCAGAGCTTCGATCTGGGCAGCGGCGACTATACTGAGGAGCGGGCAAAGTGGCTGGATCAAAGCCTGGAAGAGATAATGGCAGAGATCAAAAGAAGGAGAACGGAGTAAATCGACAGCCATGAAAAGGAGATGTTCCGGCTGGCGTGCTCCTGGCACAGAGGTCGCCCACCGCTCACCCGTCCCTCCAGCCCCCATGCAGGCCCGCGCGCGCGAGCCGGGCGCGCCCCTGTGCCGCATCCCGCCCAGGCCCGAGGACGGGCGGCCACATGGGCATGGGGAAAAGCTCATACTTACGGAGCCCATAGAGGTGGCAAGCAGTGGTATCGACGATGGAGATCGAAAGGGCCAAGCGTTACAAAGACAAAACTAATATCATAATCAAGAGAGCCCATCAGATCGAAAGCTGGGTCCAAGATATCTCCTCTGACCAGTTCCAAGACGACGATCGCACCAAGCTGGCAACTTACAAGGCATTCCAGGAGATCGTCGAGGCTTGCATGGACATGGTTGCCATGATGTGCAAGGACATGAACCTGGTCCCCAAGGACGACTACAGCAACATTGAAAATCTCGGCCGGATCGATCGCGAAACAAAGACCTCACTCGCTGCGGCCAACGGCCTGCATAGTCGTCTGGTGCACCGCTACAATCAGACCGACGACCGCTTAGCTCTGGAGAGCATAAACGCCCTTCTTCCCGATCTGTCCGATTTCGTGGAAATGGTGGAGCTATGGATCAAGGAGAGATTGTAGAAACGGCCAAGAAGGACCTGGCATTTCTAGAGGAGGACGTGCTGGGCGTGCTCATCTATGGATCTTGGGCCACAGGAAAGAGCCATGAGAAAAGCGACATCGATATCTGCATAGTTGCGCCTTCTGCGAAGGATAAAATCGCTCTCTGGAGGGAAGCCATTGCCGCTATTCGTGATGACCGCTATGACGTTCGCATCTTTGAGCTTCTGCCGCTCTACCTGAAGATGGCAGTGATAGAACAGGGTGTGGTGGTCCGCTCCAGGGACGTTCTGGAGCTATACGAATATTTTTACCCCTTTCGCAGGATGTGGGGGGACCAGAAGCACCGCCAGATCCTGAGCAGAGACGAGGTGCGAGCGATGCTCGGGCGGGCTTGCTAAAGAAAAGCCAAAGCTTATGTTCCTCCTGGCAGAGAGAAACCCTCATCTATGCCCTTCCCTGCCCACCATTGCGACCATGAAGGCGTCTACCAGCCCGCCGAGGATACCTATCTCCTCCTGAGGGCCGCCCTGGCTGAGGCCAGGCCAGAGGACATGGTCCTGGAGATCGGCTGCGGCTGCGGCTTTGTCTCCCAGGAGCTGGCCATGAAGGTCAAACGCATCATTGCCACAGACATAAATCCCCATGCCGTCCGGGCGGCCAAAGCCAGGGGAATCGATGTCGTGAGAGCTGACCTTTTCCGGGGAATCAAAGGAAAGTTCGACCTGATACTCTTCAATCCACCCTACCTGCCCACCCCGCCCAAAGAGAAAACTGGCCAATGGATAGACTACGCCCTGGACGGGGGCGAGAGCGGCCGGCAGACGGTGGATCGATTTATCGAGGATCTGGCGGAGCATCTGCGGCCCGATGGTAGAGCACTGCTGCTCATATCCAGCCTGACCGGCCTAACCGAGGTGCAGGAGACGGCGAAAGCCGCCGGTCTGACCGCAGAGGTGGTGGCAGGCGAGCGATGCTTTTTCGAGCAGCTTCACGTTCTCAGGCTGGGAGGCACGCATTCATCGTTCTGATCAAGATCAGCAGCGACATAGGGCGGCATAGCATCAAGCAGGCAGACAAGCTGATCCAGCACATCATCGACGCCCTGGCCGGTCTCGGTGGACATCTCAGGCACATTTTTATCTTCTCCAAATCTCAATATGTCGGCCTTGTTGGCCACAACCAGCATGGGTAGATTTATCCAGTTCTTGAGATCCTCGGCCAGAGAAAGCTGCGAATCGATAGGATAGCCGCAGTGCTCGCTGGGGTCCAGGATATAGAGAACGACTCCTTGCAGATGGCTCAAGGCGGCCACGGTCTGCCGCTCAATCTCATTTCTCTCTTCCATGGGCCGGTCCAGCAGCCCCGGCGTATCCACGACCTGATACTTTTGCTCGCCCCGCAAGAAGTGGCCCACAAAGATTCCCCGCGTGGTGAATGGATAGATGGCGATCTCCGGCCTCGCTGCTGTGATACGGACAATGAAGCTTGACTTGCCCACATTGGGGTAGCCGGCGATGAGAATGGTAGGCACCGCCGGGTCTATGGTCGGCATCTTGCGCAGCAGGTTGCGAGCTTCATTCAAGAACAGCAGATCTTTCTCAATGGACCTCATGACCGAAGAGAAACGCCCAAAGGCTGACTTTCGGGCGGGAGTGGTGTCCAGACCACGGGACCTTTTAATATTGCCTACATACTCTCTTGAGATCAGTTTTATCTGTCTGGAAGCCCAACCCATGCGAGAAAGGCTGATTCGGATGCGATCCACGCCTGCGATTATATCTGCCATCTCTCTGTAGAAGGGCGGCAGATTCTCAAAGGAGGGGAATTTCCGAATCAGGTTGCTGAGGTTGTCGGAGAGTATATTGCCGGCGTTTTGCACCATGGACTCGTCATCTGTAGCGCGAGAGGCACGCCTAAAGGACTTATTTAAAAGCTCATCTGATGTAGGTACGGTTGGAAGCTGTTCGAACATTACACAACAGGTTACTGGACTAGGGTTGATAAACCTTTAGGCGCGTCCGGAATTAGACATTTATAAATGGTTTTCGGAAGGCTTAAATATCAAGTCTGTATCTATATAGACGAGGTGGCCTCTTGAAGAGATTAGGCACCGCTCTTCATGTAGTACAAAATAAATTGATTGTCCAAAGCGAGCAGATTGTTGGAAGCGAGACCAATATCCCCAGAACAAATTCCTGGGTAGTGGATCAGAAGAGGACACGAGTCGGAAAGGTTTTCGATATATTCGGCCCCATTAATCATCCGTACATCATCGTTCGACCAAATAGAGGTGTAGATGCAGCTGCCCACGTCGGAAAGAAGCTCTATATCGACGAGGCGCCGGGGAGAGATAGCAAGTGGAAGAGATTGAGAAGCTGAGAGAGATAGAGAGGGTGGAGCCGGAGAAGCTCAAGGAAAGGACCCGGCTCAAGCGTGAGAAAGAGAAGGTAGACGAGTTCGAGAAGTTCACTGTGGAGTGTCCGGAGTGCAAGAGCCACACCCTCGTGCGCGACTACGAGCGCGCCGAGCTGGTCTGCTCTGATTGCGGTCTGGTCATCGACGAGAATTTCATCGAC
>JAPKYC010000013.1 GCA_026394505.1 Methanothrix sp. | reverse complement strand
GAACCTGCCGCGGCTCCGAAAGAGATATATTTACTCATCACTTTTTCGCGGAGAATAGTAGATCAGCCCGCGAAATAATGGAGGTCAGCCCTTGAAAGAAATACGCTTACATGGTCGTGGCGGTCAGGGATCTGTCACTGCAGCCGAAATGATAGCCGTTGCGGCTTTTGAGGACAATAGGTTCTCTCAGGCATTTCCGGCCTTCGGAGTAGAACGGAGAGGTGCGCCGGTAATGGCCTTTGCCAGAATTGCCGACAAGCCCATCAGGATCAGAAGTCAGATCTATGAACCGGATTACGTCATTGTGCAGGATGTAACCTTGCTCGATGTGGTGGATGTGGCAGGAGGACTCAAATCTACCGGGAAGATAATAATAAACACCGATCGGCCCCGTGAGACGCTCAAGCTCAAAACAGATGCCGAGGTCATCACCATCGACGCCACCAAGATCGCCATGGAGATCCTGGGAAGGCCCATCGTAAACACCACTATGCTGGGCGCATTCTCCGGCGCCAGCAAAGAGGTGGGGCTGGAGAGCCTGAACAAAGCTATTTCTGAACGCTTCAAAGGGGACTTAGGCAAAAAGAACCTGCTCGCCATTAAAGCCGCCTTCGAGAGGGTATCTTAATGGCAACAAAAGTCGGAGGTCTGGTAGAAGCGTGCAGCACCCGCATGACAAAGACCGGTGCCTGGCGGACGTTCGTGCCCGTGTTCGATCATGGGCATTGCATCGTGTGCAGCCTCTGCGAGATCTACTGCCCTGAAGGCTGCATCCACCAGGTTGATAGCGGAGACGAAGAGACTCTGAAGAAGTACGGCTACTCGCCCAAGCAGATCGAGGCTCTGCCGAGGTTTAGGAGGATCTTTGTTCCCGACCTAAACTATTGCAAGGGTTGCAGCGTATGCGCTAACGAGTGCCCACACATGGCGATTACAATGGTCTTGGAGGATAAGTGATGAGCGAGAAGACTGCTAATATGAAAGTGGTGGAGGGCTCTTATGCGGTGGCCCACGCGGTCATGTGCTGCCGGCCGGATGTGATCTCGGCCTATCCTATAACGCCTCAGACCCACATCGTGGAGAACCTCTCCCAGATGGTGGCGAACGGTGAGCTTGACAGCGAATTTTTGACGGTGGATTCCGAGTTCTCAGCCCTGTCCGTTTTAGTGGGCTCAAGCGCCTGCGGTGCCAGAAGCTACTCCTCGACCACCAGCCAGGGCCTGGCCCTGATGTATGAGGTTTTGTACAATGTTTCCGGCATGAGGCTGCCTGTTGTTATGAACGTGGCCAACCGGGCCCTGGGCGCGCCGCTCAACATCTGGAACGATCAGCAGGATTCAGTGGGAGCTCGCGATGTGGGATGGCTGCAAATTTACGTGGAGGATGTCCAGGAAGCAGTGGATGCCACGCTGCAGGCCTACAAGATCGCAGAAGATGACGGGATAAGGACACCCATCATGGTTTGCATGGACGGATTCATTCTGACGCATGTCTATGAGCCGGTAGAGCTTTTGGACAAGGAAAAGGCCAGGGAGTTTCTGCCCGACTACCAGCCGGCCGATATCCTGGATCCGGCCCACCCCAAGACCTTTGGAGCCTTCGCCGACCCCTCCACTTATACGGAGTTTCGCTACCAGCAGTTCGAGGCCCAGTTGAAGGCCCTGGAGAAGATCGAGCTGGTGGCCAGGGAGTTCGAGGAGACCTTTGGAAGGTATTATGGTGGGCTCATCGACAGCTACCATGCCTTGGACGCCGAGGTAGTAATAGTAACCATGGGCTCGGTCATCGGCACCATCAAGGACGCCATAGATGCCATGCGGGCCGAAGGCAAGAAAGTCGGCCTGGTCAAGGTGCGAAGCTACCGGCCTTTCCCGGTGCAAGCTCTGCGTAACGCTCTGAAAGATGCCGGCGTAATTGCCGTTGTAGAGAAAGACGTCGCTATCGGGGGCGAAGCCGGCCTGGTTACGGATCTGAAGGCGGCCTTCTACAACAGCAATATCCGTACACCTATCATCGGCTTTACGGCGGGCCTGGGTGGCCGGGACATCACTGTCAAGGACATCCGCAAGATCGTAGATAAGGCTCTGGCTGCCCGCAAGGGGATAGAATCCGAGTTCGAGTTCCTGAATCTCCGGACGGAGATCCTTTAGGAGGCTAAAAGAATGGAAAAATCTTTGCTGGCACCAGGACACAGGGCCTGTGCAGGATGCGCTATGCCCACCACCATCAGGCTGGTTTTAGACGCCGCCGGACCCAATACCATCGTGGTCTCGCCCACCAGTTGCCTGGAGGTTACTACCACTCCCTTCCCGGAGAGCGCCTGGTGCGTTCCCTGGATTCACTCCTTATTCGAGAATGCGGCAGCAGTAGCCTCCGGCGTTGAGGTCATGCAGAAGCGCAGGGGGTTGGACACCAACGTGGTCATCATCGGCGGAGACGGCAGCACCTTCGATATCGGGATGGGCTCCAACTCAGGCATGTTCGAGCGCGGCCATAAGATTCTCTATGTCTGCTACGACAACGAGGCCTACATGAACACGGGAGTGCAGAGAAGCGGCTCTACGCCTTTTTGCGCGCACACCACCACGACTCCGTCGGGCAGCCAGAGCCAGGGCAATCCCAGGCCCAAGAAGGACATGCCGGCCATCGCCCTGGCCCACAAGGTTCCCTACGTGGCTACCGCCTCGGTGGCTTATCCCGTGGACCTGAGACGAAAGGTCAAGAAGGCCTTGCAGGTGAATGGGCCGTCCTATATTCAGGTCAATGCGCCCTGCATCACCGGCTGGACCTTTGAAGCCGGCACCATGATCGAGCTGGCGCGCCTGGCCGTAGAGACCAGTCTGTGGCCGCTCCTGGAATATGAGAACGGAGAGCTGACGGGCGTCAAGAAGGTGCGCCGACCTAAATCGGTACAGGAGTACCTCAAGCGGCAGGGCCGCTTCAAGCACCTCTTCAAGAAGGCAGAATGTGCAGATATGCTGGGCCGGATCCAGGCCCTGGCGGATGAGAATATCGCCAAGTACCAGTTGGTTGACTGAACATGTATGTGGGCCGAATAGTCGTAGTAGGCCAATGCCGGGGAAGGAGCTTTGTCGCCTACAGAGTCTCCTCCCGCTCTTTTCCCAACAGGAGGGCCGAGGTGCGCGGCCAGAGCATCATGGTCTCGCC
>JAPKYC010000221.1 GCA_026394505.1 Methanothrix sp. | reverse complement strand
CACCTTGGGCAGCGACGTGGTTAAAGGCCGCATTCGGCTACCTTCGCCCGCGGCGAGAATTATGGCTTGCATTACCCTTTGAGCGAGACAAAGGCATAAAAATGCTCTGCAAAGAAAGCGAAAATGCTTTAGAGTTGCACGTAACAGGTACGTGCATGTTGGATGAGTTCATCCGTTACACTGCCCTGCAGCGCGATCAAGCTCCTCTGGCCTCTCTATTGATCTACCTGAAGCGAAAGGGGGGCTTTGTCCAGCTCAATCAGATCTGGCGGGAGAATGGACCCACGGGGGGCTGGCCCTTCTGGAACCAGACCACTCTCATGAACAAGCTGGACAAGCTGGAGCGGCTGGGGATGGTCAGCGTGGAGCGCAAAATTCTGCCCTCGCCCCGCGATGAGGCCAAAAAGAAGACCAACACCTTCTACCGGCTCAGTTCGACGACACCCCTCTATCCTTACATCTTCGCCATGCTCAAGATCTACCGGGAGGAGCCGGACAAATACTCCTCGGAGCTGGTAGATAAGCCCCTTGATCATCTGAGCGATCTGGCAGGCCGCGGTGCGTCCGGAGACCCGCTGGTGGGCCGGGAGCTGGAGGTGGCCGTGGAGCTGATCGGTGAGGTATTCTCCGTGGGAGAGGGCGAGGTCCGGAGGATGATCAAGGAGAGGATGGCCAGAAAGGGCATGATCAGGGATCGCAGGAATGAGCCGCCGGAGAATGCCCCGGCAGAAATAAAAAAGGCGCCGAAGGGGACTGCGACCAGGGCCAGGAAATCCTCGAAGCTATCCAAAAAAAATGGAACGTCGAAGCCTATGTCCGAGGAAGAGGATGCAGAGTAGTAGTCTCCCATCGTTCTTACTGATGAGTAAATTGTATATAGTAAAAAAGTAGACTATTACTCGTGATAGATTCGTTGACACATCAGCAACAAGAAACCATTTCGGATGTAAGCATCCCTCCCTGGAGTCTCTGGGTTGTTGGGTCGATTGGATTTCTTTTTGGGCCCGTAGCTTCCGCCTTGATCACGTATTTCAATTTTAAAAGGATGGGCAAGCCTGACAAAGCCAATTGGACCTTGGGATTAACGCTTATTGGTGTGGTCATTTACTCAGTAATTCTCGTAAGATCTTCGGCAAATGAAGCGGAAACAATGGGCAAATTTATCGGAAATGCTGTTAGCCCATTCTTATATCCCGCAATTCAATGGGGAGACTTCAAAAATTGGGAGCTTAATGAGTGCGAAACCTACAGCGGGTGGAGATCCATTGGCTGGGGATTTTTGGGAATGATCATCTTTCTACTACTCTCATTCATTGTATTTGTGTTTGTGTATGCGTTTAGTTCCATCTTAAGTTCCTGAAAAATCCCTTCGAATTCATTTAGCATAGAGAATTAAAAAATGTTTACGCCGAATGGTGAAGTGCCACAAAAGATGCGCTAGCTCCACCCCCTCTTCTTTCGATAAAGCTTGAGCATCTCCTCCACCGTCTCGGGCGTCACCAATCCTGCGGCAGAGACGGTCTCGTAAAACCGGCGCGGCACGCGCACTTTTGAGAGGTCGAATCCCTCCTGTACCTTGAATTTGTACTTTTCCTCAAAGATCCTTTTGCCCAGCTCCATTAGATCATCCTTTGTCTTGACGATGCCCACCGCCCCCAAAGAGTCGATGATATTCTCCTCCGTGTAAACTCCGCGGGCAAACAAACAGCCCACCAGGGAGTTGAAGACGCCGCGGGAGTTATCCTCCTTGATGATCTCATCGACCATCGTCTCTATGTCCATGGGCTTTTTGACTGCCTTCTGGTCGATGGCGTATCCGCCGTTGTCCAGATGAGAGTGGCGCACGCCCACCAGTTGGCCCACAATGGAGGCCGGCCCGGTGTGGTAGCCGGAGACCTCGTTTCCGCCTATTGCCATGGCATACTCCAGGCCGCCGTACTTTTTCGCGGCATAGTCCACGCCCCGAGCCAGAGCCGCATAAAATTCATTGGGGGCCGTGACGATGCTCTCCAAGGCCCTTGTGTAGCCTTCCACGCCGTTCCACTGTAGCGGGACATCCATGGTCTCTTTGCTCGTGATGAGTCCCTTTTCCAGAGCCTCGGTGGCCCAGGAGAGGACCACTCCCGCAGACATGACATCCAGGCCCAGCCTCTCGCAGACATCAATCAGTTGCAAGACTCCTTCCGCCGAGCCGACGCCAAGATTTGAGCCCAGGGAATAGATGGGCTCGTAGTCGTAGGAGACCTTTCTTACCTCGAATTCGTGATGATGGGAAAAGGCGGTCTTCAAAGCGGCGATATGCACACAGCCGATGGGGCATCCGGCGCAAGAGAGCCTGCGGAAGAGGTGCTTTTCCGCGAAACTCTCCCCACTGATATTTTCACCTTCCGGAAAACTGGAGAGAAGGAAATTTTTGGTAGGCAAACCCTTGAGCCAATTCAGAACGTTGATGTTCACAGAGGTGCCGATATCATGGTACTTCTCCATGACATCCGTCTGCACCGCGATCTTGTAAAGGCGATTGTAGACCTCTTTGTAGCGCTTGACATCCGGAACGTTAACCGTCTCCGTTCCTGAGATCACCAGTGCCTTAAGCTTCTTGGAGCCGAAGACCGCCCCTAAACCCAGCCGTCCGAAGTGACGGTAGGTGTCCACCACCACGCCCGCGTATCTGACTCCGGCTTCCCCGGCTGGACCGATGCGGATAATGGACCGCCGGCCTACACCAGGCTCGCGATCGCGCAGGATCACGCCCGTAGTCTGCGCATCGATGCCCCAGATGGAGGTGGCGTCCTTGATCTTCACAACGTCATCGTTTATGGAGATGTAAGAAGGCCGCTCGGCTCTGCCGCGGATGACCACCGCCTCATGCCCGGCAAAACGCAAGGCCAGAGAGAGCCTGCCT
>JAPKYC010000151.1 GCA_026394505.1 Methanothrix sp. | reverse complement strand
CATTCAAGAGGCTGCCAAGCACTCCACAAGCAATACCACCGGCATCATCAATGTGGAGATCGAGCGCAGAGTATGCAAAGACTGTGGCAAAGAGGGCTTTTCCTTCCGTTGCGAGTGCGGCGGCTACACAGAAAAAAAGAGGGCCTGCCCCAAATGTAACATTCCCGCCCCGGAAAAGTGCCCCAAATGCGGTAAGCAGACGACGGCCGTTGCAAAGATGCAGATCGACGTAAAGACGCTGTATCAAAAGGCGCTGGAGCGTTTGGGCGAGCGCGAGCCGGAGTCGCTCAAGGGTGTCCTTGGCCTCTCCTCCCGGGATAAGACTCCCGAGCCGCTGGAGAAAGGCATACTGCGCGCCAAGCACGGCGTGAACATCTTCAAAGACGGCACGGTGAGGTACGATCTCACCGATCTGCCTCTCACCCATTTCCGCTCGGATGAGATCGGCACGAGCCCGGAGATTCTGTGCAGTTTAGGCTACACACATGACATGCATGGCCGGCCGATAACTGCAGCGGATCAGGTCTGCGAACTTCGCGTGCAGGACATTATTTTAGCCATAGATGCCGGGGAATATCTCCTCAAAGTGGCCCGGTTCGTGGATGAGCTTCTCGTTAAGTTCTACGGCCTGGCAGCCTACTACAATGCCGAGACTCCGGCGGACCTGATCGGCACTCTCATGGTCGGCCTGGCTCCGCACACCTCGGCGGGCGTGCTCTGCCGCCTCATCGGCTATAGCCCGGCCTCAGCCGGCTTTGGCCATCCCTTCTTTCATGCCGCCAAGCGGCGCAACTGCGACGGAGATGAGGACTGCGTGATGCTGCTCATGGATGCACTGCTCAACTTTTCCATGTCCTACCTTCCTGCCAAGCGAGGGGGAAAGATGGACGCCTGCCTGGTCATGACCACCATTCTCAATCCGGCAGAGGTGGACAAAGAGGCCCATAACCTCGATCTGACGGCAGTCTACCCTCTGGAGTTTTATGAGGCCACACTCCAGGGGGCAAATCCCAAAGACCTGGAGGCGAAGTTTGATCTGGTCTCCCAGAGGCTGGGCACTGATGCTCAGTACGTGGGCTTTAATTTCAGCCACAGCACAACGGATATCGCCGCCGGCCCCAAGAACAGCGCCTACAAGACCCTGGAGACCATGGTGGACAAGATGGATGCCCAGCTGGAGCTGGCGCGCATGATCCGGGCGGTGGATGAGCAGGATGTAGCCGAGCGGGTCATCAACTCTCACTTTCTTCCCGATCTGATCGGCAATCTGCATGCCTTCTCCAAGCAGAAGGTGAGGTGCGTGAAGTGCGGGGCCAAATACCGGCGCCCTCCCTTGAAAGAGACCTGTCCCAAGTGCGGCGGCAGGATAATCCTCACGGTGCATGAGGGCAGCGTTCGGAAATATCTGGAGGTCTCCATAAAGGTGGCCGAGGAGTACGGCGTGAGCAGCTACACCAAGCAGAGGCTGCAGCTTTTGAAGATCGAGATCAACTCCCTCTTCAAGAATGACAAGGCCAAACAGACGGGTCTGGCAGATTTCATGTAAACTGAAACTGAATCTATAAATTTAAATATGAATCGATTAGATAGATTATTGAAAAGATGGGGATGACAGTTCATGCTTAGAAGGGGGATAATGCTTTTGCTGCTGGCGACAGTGCTCGCCGGCAATACGCTTTGTAATGCAGAGAGCGTTGTGACCACCATTACGGCCTCAGAGGATGTTTACATCAGCATGGGAGAGAATAGAGTCTCCGTTTACAATCAAACCGAGATGCTTCTCTGTGCCGTCGATGTGACAGGTAACCGGACCGAGATGGTCAGTTATCCTGGCGCTCCTGTGGTTCAGTTTAATATTTCCAGCCTTAGTATCACAGATAACGATGTTGCGGTTCTGGTGCTTAAAGCCGCATCCATGCAGACGCAAAATGATCCTGTCATGGTGGCATTGATGTCCATCGGCTCAGATTGGGATGAGAGCTCGGACTACACCACATTTCTGGTCAATATTCTTCCTGCCTGGAATATCATCAAGAAGAACGACGCCACTGCCATGAGCAGCAACACCGATGGCGACAGCATCTTCGCCTTTGATGTCTCCCAAAAGCTTAGGGATGCCAGGGCAGAGGGAGATAAAATATCCTTCCTCCTGGAGGCTGTCAGCAACAGCAGCGCGGAGATTTCTTTCCTGCCCCGGGAGAGCGGCCAGGGACCATGCCTGGTGATCATGCCCTACCCGGTATTTTCGCCTGATGGGATCATGCAGCCCGATTTAACGCTCAATTCCAGCCTGCTGACCGATCAGACCACTGTTCTTTCTGAGAACATGAGTCAGACAGGACTGCAGACAGGCATGCCAACCGCTTTGCAGACAATCCCAGCGAGCGGAGCGATTCCCATGGCAGGCAGATTGCTGAGCAACCAGAGCATTGAATAAGCAATGATCTGACCTTGGGTTTCTGGCTATTTCTTTTTTCCAGCACAAAAAAAGGCATGCACAAATTGCCAGCCACAAGAGGAAAATAGCCCAAAGGATCAAGGAATAATCGAATGGACTTCTTTTCCCATGCATTGCTGCCATACCTGCTGGGCAGCTATCTCGGCCTTGATAAAAGGCTTCTCGCAGCCCTGGTGCTGGGCGGGATCGCTCCAGACCTGGATTTTCTCATCGCCTGGATCAATAGCGTCTATCCGACCTCTCTTCTCCTGGTGCACAGAGGAGTCACCCATACTCTTTTCTTTGGCTTCTTTTTCGCTCTGCTTATTTTTTATCTCGCTTCTCGTGAGCAAATCAAGGGCTTTCTTGGCAGGTTCATCAAATTCGATCTTGAATTTTCCGCCACCAGCATTGCTTTTGTCTATGCCGGTGTTCTCATGCACCTCTTTGTGGACTATACAACGACGAGAGGCGTTCCTCTCTTCTATCCCTGGCAGGCAGTCAGGTATTCGGCCAACATTTTCTCCCAGATAGAGCCGATTATGCTGATCGCCAGCCTGCTGGTTTTGGCCGTGCTGGTAAGGGAAAGGCACCGGATAAAGTTTAATAAAAATCTGTTTATCGTATTCTTGCTCTTTTTCTTGATCGTGGGCGGAATAAGAATTGAGGGGAAAGCGGCTGCGGAGAGCTTCTTTAACGGC
>JAPKYC010000004.1 GCA_026394505.1 Methanothrix sp. | reverse complement strand
TTATCAACGAGATGCCAAGCTGAATGACGATTTCTGCAATCATTATTATAATCATATGCTTTAAGGTGCGGCCTGCTATTATTGCAGTCTCCTCGAATGAATTTTTTTTAGAATTATTTGATTTATCCATTGATAGACTATATTGTTATCTGTAATTGTTTTTATAGCTTGCCCTGCTAAGAAAAACCAGGGCATGATTTTAATGCGATATTTCCAGGAAAAGGAGGGCATACTCCCAAACCTTTATCTCCTATCACCTCTTCCCCCCTTTAGTTCCGGAATGTGACCTGTTTTAGGTCGAACCGGTATGGGTGAAAAGAAATGAAGTCTTTTTACAGTTATATCAGTGATGCCTGGTCCTCTCCTCGAGAGGGATATGTTGGCGCACTGCGGCAGGACAGGCTCAAGGCCTGGCGCCAGGAAAGCACCGTGCAGAGGATCGATAGGCCCACTCGCCTGGACAGGGCGAGAGCTTTAGGCTACAAGGCCAAGCAGGGCATTATCGTGGCACGTGTCAAGGTAAGACGCGGCGGCCGCAGGACGTCCCGTTACGAGAGGACCAGAAAGACCAGCAAGATGGGCGTGAACGCCATCAGCATGGGCAAGTCCATTCAGAGGATCGCTGAGGAGCGGGCCGGCAGAAGGTTTCGCAACATGGAAGTTCTCAACTCCTACTGGGTGGCCGAGGACGGCAAGCAGAAGTTCTACGAGGTCATTTTAGTGGACCCATGCGCTCCCTCCATCATGAATGATAAAAACCTTAAATGGGTCTGCAATGATGTTCATCGCGGCAGAGCCGTGCGCGGCAAAACCTCAGCCGGTCGCAAGGGCAGAGGCCAGAGGCACAAGGGCTTCGGCACCGAGAAGACTCGCCCCGGCATCAGAGCCCACGACGGCAAAGGAAAGTAATTGATTGACAAGGTCTCTTTCCGGGCCTTTGTGGCAGCTACGGAAGACGAGGGCCGCGTGCGCGAGGCGCTCGCCGTCTTCGTCCCTCTGGATAGGATATCCTCAGTCTCTGTAGCGGGCCATTTTGGAAACGAGATAAAAATACTGGAGGCGGCGTTGAGAAAAAGAGAGGCTGCCGCCTTCTTTCAAATTCTTCGCGAGCAGCTCCCCCCTGAAGACCTGCAACGGCTGCGCCGGGAGATCCCGGACAGGCTGGAGGGGGAAAGCCACTTTCACCTGCGCCTGGACAAACAGGCCGCCTACAAAGGCCTGCTGCGTCTCACCGACTCCAAGGATGCCCTGGACACAACCATTCTCGTCAAGACCTACCCTGCCCGGCGCGAGTCGGCCTTGAAGATCATCAGCGAGCTGATATGAGCTTTTTCGAATGCGTGAACGCCTTTCCCGAAGGCGGGGCATCAGCCAGCCGCATGGCCCTGACTGCCAAGGGACTGGGCTATCAGGGCATAATCATCTGCAACTCTGAGCCGGGCAGGATCTTCATGCCCCAGGCAGCCGGGATGATTAAGGGCATTGAGGTTGCCGTGGGCGTAGAGGTGACTGCGTCCGGCAGCAAGGCACTGAAGAGCCGCATCTCCGCTCTGCGGGCCAGATATCCATTTCTCGTGGTTCGGGCTGAGACGGAGGAGACAATCCGGGTGGCCTCTGAAGATCCCAATGTGGACCTTCTCATGCACCCCTGCGAAGTACGGCGCTCCTTGGGCATAGCCACAGCGCGAGCGGCAAAGCTGAATCAGATCTGCATCGGCTTTGACCTGAGTCCCCTGGTGCAGTTGCGGGGCAGTTCGCGCTCTCGCTGGCTGGAAGCCCTTCGCCGCAATCTGCAACTGGTGAGAAAGTTCGAGCTACACCCGGTCATAACCGCGAGCGCGAGAACTCACCTTGATTTGCGCTCTCCCCGCGACCTGATGGCTATGGCAGAGGTGGCGGGCTTTGAGCCGGATGAGGCAAAGGAAGCTCTCGGTCGGTCGGGGACGCTGCTGGCGCTCAATCGCAGAAAATGGGTCGGCCCGGGAGTAGAGCTTCTATGAGAAGCAGACTTCCCGTGCTGCGGGCTAGAAGACGCTACATGATCTTCGAGCTGCAGGCGGAAGGCGAAATTTCGCCCAAAGATCTGATGAGCGAGATTTTTTCATCTCAGTTTTCCCTTTTCGGCGATGAGGGGGCGGCGAAAAACCGGCTCAAAATGATCGCCTTCAATGGCCGCTATGGCCTGATCCGTTTTTCCCATATCCATGTCCCAGAGACGCGGGCGACACTGGCCGCGGTTCATTCCATTCACGGGATTCGAGTCGCTCTCCATTCAAAAGGCGTCTCGGGAACAATCAAATCCGCTACAGAAAAGTATTTACCAAGACTGAGCAAAATATGTGCTGAAAGCGACGGAAGAAGAATCGAGCTGAAAGACGTTTCCGGGTGTATTATCCGCACCCATGGTGTAAAAG
>JAPKYC010000038.1 GCA_026394505.1 Methanothrix sp. | reverse complement strand
CGGTTATACGGAGTTCAAGAAATAGACCCGAGGTTGCCCGGGTCTTATAGAAAAGCAGGCAGAAGACCCGCTCCACTCAGGGGGCGGGATGAATGCCGTACGCTTTCCATTTATTCAAAATCTATAAATCCCATTAATGGAGTGGTCACTCTTGGACCTGATTTTACTCTCTTCTGGGTATCTATTTAAGGACAAGAAGCACAACTATTATGGGTGTTTGTTTGGCTGAATTTGCTTCATCTACTCTTATAGCTCTGCTGGTAGCATTTATTATTTTATCCCAGGCTATAAAGATCGTTCGAGAGTATGAACGAGTGGTCATATTTCGTCTGGGGCGCTTTTCCGGAGTGAAGGGTCCAGGCATATTCCTTATCATCCCCATCATCGATCGCGTAATGCTGCTTGACCTGAGAGTCTTTACCATCGACGTGGCCAAGCAGGTGGTCATAACCAAGGATAACGTGAGCGTAGAGGTGGATGCCGTCATCTACTATCGGGTGGTCGATCCCTCCCTGGCTATCATTAAGGTAGAAAATTACAAGCTTGCTACCTCCTTGCTGGCACAGACCACCTTGCGGGATGTTCTGGGACAGATTGAACTGGACGATCTGCTCTCCAAACGTGACGAATTGAACAAGAAGCTGCAGGATATCTTAGACCGGCACACTGATCCCTGGGGAATCAAGGTTACAGCGGTCACACTGCGAGATGTGGCTCTGCCTGAATCGATGAGAAGGGCCATTGCCAAGCAGGCCGAATCGGAAAGAGAAAAGAGGTCGCGCATCATCCTGGCCGACGGCGAGTTCCTGGCCTCCAAGACCATGACCGATGCCGCCCGGCTTTATGCAGAAGTGCCTGCTGCTCTGAAGCTGCGGGAGCTGCAGACATTGGTCGATATCGCCAGGGAGAAGACGCTCATCGTGGTCACACCCAGCGGGGACACAGGGACCGGGGCTGTGGTCGGCCTGACGGCTGCCCTGAACCGGGAGCTTTCTGAACGAGAGACATCCCGAAAAGACGAGGCAAAGAAAGATGCCTTGAGAGAAGCAGCTTCGGAGGCAGCCAGTTTCAGGAGATGAGAGGCAGTGACTTTGAGCCGGTCTAACTTTGCATCTTCGGGGAGAGCGGACTGGCCATCTCCTCCCAGGAAGCAGGCAGTAGCCTCTCTTATCCTTTTATCTCTCTTGCTTCTGTTATTGCCGCCGCTTCCCATCGCCTGCGCCACCACCTCCGGGCCGGTTTTGGCGGTCGAGCTGCAGGGTCCCATCACGCCGGCCAGCGATGACATCGTCGCTGCGGCCTTGCAGGAGGCGAAGGCCGGGGGTTTTCAGGCAGTGATACTCCTGCTGGATACACCGGGCGGCGGCCTGACCGAGACCTATGAGATCCAGAGACTGATGGAGGAGACAGAGATCCCCGTCATAGCTTACGTTTATCCCGAAGGTGCAGTCGCCTGGTCGGCGGGAACGCTCATCCTGGTCAGCTCCGATGTGGCGGCCATGGCGCCGCACTGCATCATCGGCTCGGCCCAACCGGTGCGGCTCTCCCCGTTGGGCGAAGCCGAGCCCATCAACGACAGCAAGACGACCAATGCCATCGTGGCCCTGATCGAGGAGAAGGCAAGAGCTCACGGGCGAAACACGACTGCCGCCAAAGAGTTCGTAGTCTCCAATCTGAACCTGAATGCTGATGAGGCCAAAAATTATGGCGTAATCGAGTACATCGCTGCCTCGCCCGAAGAGCTGATGAGGCAGATCAACGGCAGCCGTGCCAAGAATACTACCCTGCTCACAGAAGCCGCCGCGGTGCAGCGCTTTTTCCCGCCCATAAACTTGCAGCTTTTAAAGCTCCTCTCCGATCCGACGCTGGCCGGGCTGCTCATGCTGGTGGGCCTTTATGCTCTTGTTTTCGGTCTGTCCAGCCCCGGCATTGGATCGGAGGCCTTGGGCGTGGTGGCCCTGGCTTTAGGGCTGATTGGAATGGGCTACAATATGAATATCGGAGCTGTTTTCCTGCTGCTTCTGGGCCTGGGACTGATTTTGGCAGAGCTGCACAGCCATTCCTTTGGAATCCTGGCGGTGGCCGGGCTGATATGCGTAATAGTCGGCAGCATCCTTTTTATTCCCACCAGCTTTCCCCAGTGGTATGTGCCGGGCGGCTACCAGCAGTCTATGGCCCTGGCCATCATCCTGCCCTCGCTGATTTTGGGCGCATTCCTGGCCGTAGCCATTTACAAGGTAGCACGAGCCAGGGTTTCCAAGCCGGTGCTCGGCAACTTCGTCGGTGAGGAGGCAGAGGCCATTGACAGGCTGGACCGGGAGGGCTACGTGCTCTTCCAGGGAGAGTACTGGCAGGCGGAGGCGGAGGATACTGTGGAGAAGGGCGAGAATGTGGTGATCACCGGCAAGGATGGGGCCAGGCTGAGGGTGAAACGACGGTGAGACCTAAAATTTTCTTATGGGATTTTCAGCTCCTGCTGATCATGGTGCCCACGCCTTCCGTGGTGAGCAGCTCCAGCAGTATGGCGTGATGCTTTCTGCCGTCTATGATGTGGGCTTTCTCCACGCCGCTTCGCACCGCGGCAACGCAGGCTTCCACTTTCGGGATCATGCCGCCCTTGATGACGCCGTTGGCCACCAGTCGGTCGAAGTCGGAGGCCGGAAACTCGGAGATGACGCTTGCCGGGTCATACGGATTCATGCGCACACCCTCCACATCGGTGATGGAGAAGAGCTTCTTGGCCCGCATGGCCACGGCCACAGCTCCGGCGACGGTGTCGGCGTTGACGTTGAGGTTATTGCCCTGGCCGTCCGCCGCTATTGGAGAGATGACAGGGATATAGCCCTTGCCGGCCATGATCATGAGTATCTCCGGGTCCACCTTCTCCACATCTCCTACGAATCCCAGGTCCACAGGCTCCATGCCTTCTACCTTGAGCAGTGCCTTCTTCCTGGCCTTGAGGAACATGCCGTCCTGGCCGGATAGGCCAATGCCCTTGCCCCCGTGCTTGCCGATGAGGTTGACAAGCTCCGCATTGATGTTGCCCAGCAATACCATGCGTGCGATGCCCAGCGTCTCCTTATCGGTGACACGAAGGCCGCCTACGAACTTTGCCTTCTTGCCGAACTTCTCCATGGCCTGGGAGATCTCCGGGCCTCCGCCGTGCACAATGATGGGATGGATGCCGATGTAGCGCAAGAGCACCACATCCTGGATGAAATCCTCCAGCACGGCGCGATCGGACATGATAGAGCCGCCGATCTTGAAGACCATAATGGAATCATAGAACTCACGAATGTAAGGCAGAGCCTCAATGAGCACCTGTTCTCTCTTAACTGTCAACTACTCATACCTCTTTGGTTTAAAGCAGGTGCAGTCAAAGATTGATTCTGCACTATGGCCAATTTTATCCCGAGGAGTCATCTCCTCCCACCCGTTAGAACAGCGATTCTGCACTATGGCCAATTTTATCCCGAGGAGTCATCTCCTCCCACCCGTTAGAACAGCATGGCAACCATTTATCGTCTTCCAGCTTTTGCTGAGTATGATTGGACGCCATTCTGATTTTTCTGATTATATTATAGTCGCCAACGTATCTCTCCTCATTTTCAGATAGAGGTGCGTAGGCGCCCGATTCGAACATATACTGCGAGCCGGTCTGCTTAAAATTCAGATCGGCAATGCCCGTAGAATGGACCTTCAATCCATAGTCAAGATCTTTGATTTCATCGAGATTTGCACTGAGAATCTGCTCATCGGTTGCAATAATTGTAGCATTGAGGCTCTTGGTAGAGAAGTTAAAATGTTCCTCTTTGCTTAGTTTAATGTTATAGAGGAATGTAGCACCTACGTTATCCTCGCCATTGCCGATAAACTCTTTGTCATTGATATTTCGGCCGATGTAATCAATACTTCGGCTGGAATTTATTAATACCGGCCAGTCGGCATAAAACTCGACCGTCCATATCGGGGTGCCGGCAGGTTTGTCCAGCTCATAACCCACTGATGAAATTCTGGATCTCATTTTTAGTATCTCTTCGGCACGATACTTGCCCTGATAAGCAGCAGTTCTTTCCTTGATCTGAGCTCCGTTGGCATCAACATCCTTTGAATAATGTGCATAGGGGCTAAGAACTCGCCCCTGACGCTCGACCGGAGAGATGGTCCCATCAACATAACCGGATATGTCCATAGTCAGGTTGGTGCTGTGGCGGGCGATCTGCCAGGAGGATGTATCTGTGGTCACATAGCCGCTCCAGCTTTC
>JAPKYC010000302.1 GCA_026394505.1 Methanothrix sp. | reverse complement strand
CTTTCCCTGGGCATTGAAACCCTGGGCGCTGTCACCACCAAGCTGATTGAGAGGAATACCACCATTCCCACTCGAAAGAGCCAGATATTCACCACCGCGGCCGACAACCAGACCAGTGTGGAGGTCAATGTGCTGCAGGGCGAAAGGCCCCTGGCCAAAGACAACGTCTCTTTGGGAAGGTTTACATTGGTGGGCATTCCGCCCTCTTTGCGCGGCATTCCCCAGATCGAGGTCACCTTCGACATTGATGCCAACGGCATCATTCATGTCTCAGCCAAGGATCTGGCCACCAAGAAGGAGCAGAATATGACCATTACTGCGCCTCACAAGCTGAGCAAGAATGAGATCGATGCCAAGATCAAAGACGCAGAGCGTTTCGCTGCCGACGACCTGAAGAGAAAGGAAGAGATCGAGGTCAAGAATGCGGCTGACTCTCTGGTCTACGCCTCGGAGAAGATGCTCAAAGAGTCGGGCGATGTGGCCACGGCCGAGCAGAAAGAGAAGATCGAGAAAGCCATTGCCGATCTGAAGAATGCTCAGACGGGTGGCGAGATCTCCGAGATCAAGGCCAAGACCGAGGGGCTGCAAACCGCAATTTACGAGCTGTCGGCGGCCATGTACCAGAAGGCGGCATCGGATCAGCAGGAAAAGCAGCAGGCCTCGCAAGGCCAGAGCGCCGGTCAAGAGCAAGCTTCAGGTCAGGGACAGTCGGATCAGACCGTGGATGCCGACTATGAAGTAGTAAACGATAAGAAGTGAATGGAACTGAATAAAACATGCCGGAGAAGAAGGACTACTACGAGGTCTTGGGAGTACCCAAGGATTCGAGCGAGAAGGACCTCAAGGGAGCTTACCGCAAGCTCGCCATGAAGTACCACCCCGACAGGTCGGATGAGCCCGAGGCTGAGGAGAAGTTCAAGGAGCTGTCCGAGGCCTATGCCGTCCTCTCCGATCCGGAAAAGCGGCAGAAGTACGACCAGTTCGGCCATGCCGGAATCAACAGCCAGTACTCGCAAGAGGACCTGTTCAAGGGAGTGAACTTCGAGGATCTGCTGCGCGGATTTGGTGGCGGCCGAGGCGGCGAGAGCATCTTTGATATGTTCTTCGGGGGCGGTGGCCGCAGCCGCGGGCCGGCGCGGGGTCGGGATCTGCGCTACGACGTCCAAATTACTTTAGAGCGAGCAGCCACGGGTCTGGAGTCAACCATTGAGGTGCCGCGTACAGAGAGCTGCCCCACCTGCCACGGCAGCGGAGCCAAGCCCGGCACCAGCCCCACCACCTGCGGCAACTGCCGGGGCACAGGCCAGATCACCCGCGCCCAGAACACTCCCTTCGGACAGATGGTCACCTCTTCGGCCTGTCCCAAGTGCGGCGGCCGGGGGCAGATCATCGTTGCACCCTGCGGGGACTGCGCAGGCTCGGGAAGGGTGCGAAAGAACCGCAAGATCAACATCAAGATCCCGCCGGGCGTGGAGGACGGCCAGCACCTCAAGCTGCGCGGCCAGGGAGATGCAGCCGGGCCGGGAGGGGAGAGCGGAGACCTTTACGTGGGCATAAACGTTCTGCCTCACTCCATGTTCCAGCGCGTGGACAGCGATCTGCTTTTGGAGACGCCCATAAGCTTCACCCAGGCCGCTCTCGGCGCAGAGCTGGAGGTCCCCACCTTAGGCGGGCGGGCCAAGATTAAGGTGCCCGCAGGAACACAGACGGGAACCGTCTTCCGGCTGAGGGGAAAGGGCATGCCCAGGCTGCAGGGCTTAGGTACAGGCGATCTGCATGTCAAGGTTAAGATCAAGACCCCCTCGGCGCTGACGGAGCGGCAAAAGCAGCTCCTGGAGGCGCTGGCAATGGAGTTTGGCGAGAAGAAAAAGAAGCAGACGGAGAAGGAGAAGAGCTTCATCGACAAGATCGTGGATGAGGTGAAGAGTGCGGTGCAGTGAGGGGCGCGGGATTAGGCTGTGCTTGAGGTCGACGATCATGGCTTCGCGCCAGATACCGGCTCACGCGAAGACGCGAAGCCGCGAAGTTCCGATGAGAGATGGACAATTCTTGCCACGCTCTTATTGATTTTTCACAATGGCCTCTACCTCGTCCATAAACTCCGGGCGGCTCATCTCTTGCAGCTCTCCTGGGGTGAAGAATTCATACCAATCATACGGTCGGACCACAAGAACAGACCTGCCGTCCTTTTCCTTCTTCTCGATGTGGACCAGCTTCGATTTTTCCAAACGCCTAACCGAGGCATATGTTTTGCCGTTGCTCCAGGCCATCAGCTTGGCCAAAGAGTATACGCTTTCACCGGGACAATTCTCGATTACGTCGTAGAGCTCCAGGTCGGTGTCAATCCCCTTGTCCTCGACGGCTTGAATGGCCTGTGCGACGCTCATAATATGAATACTCACTAGAAGTTATTTAAGGCTTGACAAAACCAGAAATTTTGGGACTACACACATCATCATGTTTGCCGAAAGATATATTTGCTTTGCAATCTTTACAAGATATTCATGCTTGCAACTAAGCGCGTTGCTGTGACCGAGCCCGTTTGGGCTGAGCTATCTGATCTTCGAAGACCGGGAGAGACCTTCAGCCAGCTCCTGGCAGAAATGATTGCAAGAGAGAGGAAGGCTCGCTTGATTGAGCACCTAAAGCAGATTGCCGATGAAGGTGACTTTGTGGAGCTGCCCTCTTGAGCTTCAAGGTGGTGATCGACAAAACAGCTCTGGCGTACCTATCCGAGCTTCCAGAGAAGAGCCATCGGCTCATTA
This sequence comes from Methanothrix sp., assembly GCA_026394505.1. Classification (GTDB taxonomy): domain Archaea; phylum Halobacteriota; class Methanosarcinia; order Methanotrichales; family Methanotrichaceae; genus Methanothrix. Next base: position 10,781 of record JAPKYC010000302.1, on the reverse strand, counting down.
TGAAGAGGTGTCATGCTCTTGCAGAGAACCCTTTTCCCGGACAGGGAGGCGATAGGGAGCTGCTCCATCTTGAGTTTAAATTCTATCGAATGCATGTGGGGCGATCATTCACCGTGTTTTATCAAATTTGTGAGAGGGATATGCTGGTCAAGATCCTGGAGATAACGACCATCGACAAAGCGCATAAGCTATACAAGCATTTCCAATTGTAATGGTGGTTCTCCATAAGGATTGGCATGAGATCCAGGCAAAAGAGCTTAAACAGTCCAGGCAATTGTTCGGTCAGAATTAAGAGGCGATCTGCATGACCCAAATCCTACGCCTTACCCAAAGCCCCCCATCTCAGGGCGAGTACAACGTTCGGATCGAACTGCAAAGGGAAGGTGAATACACCCAGAGCACCGATGTATCCTTTGAGTTCAATCTGTCCCTTCAGGACCAGGAACGTCTCCGCTGGTATTTCGAGGACTACCTCCAATATCCCCAGGACCCTGCCCCAAGTATCGCCGGTAAAATTGAGGGGCAACTGACGAAAATCGGCATCGAACTCTTCGAAAAGATCTTCAAATCCAAATCCAACTTCGATGCACACAAGATCTGGTCATATGCACTCCCCCAACTTAACAATACTCGCATTGAGATAGTAACCGAGGTCCAGGAGGCCACCACCATACCCTGGGAGCTGATTTGCAACCCAGATACGCTTCAGCCCCTGGCACTTGGTGCAGGTTCATTCCTGCGCACTTACAGTCAGGCCGCCGTGCCTCCCAAATTTAAAAAGACCACCAAAGGTCCAATAAGAATTCTTCTGGCCATATGCCGGCCTGGTGCAGATAATGATGTTCCCTTTCGGTCGGTAGCCAGCCGGGTCATAAGTGGCCTAAGCAAGGAAGGGGGCTCCCGTTTCCAATTGGACCTGCTCCGTCCGCCCACTTTCGATCAGTTGGGGCGGGTTCTGAGAAAGGCCAAAGACGAGGGCAAGCCCTACCATGTGCTGCATTTTGACGGCCACGGAACTTATGCAGATCTGGGCGGCTCAGCAGGCTTGGGCGGAGTGAACAGAAACACTTTCGCCTCTCAGAGGCCCGGTCCATGCGGCTATCTGCTTTTTGAGAATCCTCGTCAAGAGGAAAACCTGGAGCTGGTGGACGGGACCAGCCTCGGAAACCTTCTCAGAGAGGCCGAGGTTCCCATTCTGGTGCTCAATGCCTGCCGATCCGCTTATGCACAGTCGCCTAACGAGCCCGCATCTGCTCAGGATGAAAAGCAGATGATGGACGCTCACTCACGTGTCAGAGCCTTCGGCTCCCTGGCCCAGGAGGTGATGCATGCGGGCTCGGCGGGTGTGGTGGCCATGAGGTACGTGGTTTATGTAGTTACAGCCGCCCAATTCGTGGCCGAGCTCTATGATTCTCTGGCCCATGGCCGGACTCTGGAAGAGGCAGTAAACCTGGGCCGCAAGAATCTTCACGACCAGCCAAAGCGTGAAATAGCCTTCCGGAAACGTGAACTTCAGGACTGGTCGGTGCCCGTGGTCTTTGAAGTCGGCACTCTGGCCCTCTTCCCCAGGCAGAAAGGCGAAAAGAAGTTTGAGATCAAGATACGTGAGAACGAGGCCATACCTGAACGGGGCTATCTGGACTCCAGTCTGCCTCCCAGTCCAGACATGGGCTTCTTCGGACGGGATGAGACTCTGCAGGCCATCGATCGGGCCTTTGACTCGCACAAAATCGTCTTGTTGCATGCTTATGCCGGCAACGGCAAGACCGCCACTGCTGCAGAGTTTGCCAGGTGGTATTCCTTGACCGGCGGGGTGGATGGACCGGTGCTGTTCACTTCCTTGGAGAGGCATATGCCGCTGCCTCGTGTGCTGGATAAGATAGGACAGGCGTTTGGCAAGACTCTGGAACAGCAGGGCATCCACTGGCTAACTCTGAATGACGAGCAGAGGCTGTCTTTGGCCCTGCTGGTGCTGAAACAAATACCAGTTCTCTGGATATGGGATAACGTCGAGCCAGTGGCCGGCTTTCCCACAGGCACGGAATCGGCCTGGAGCACAGAGGAGCAACAGGATCTTGCTAACTTCCTCAGAGCGGCGAGAGACACCCAGGCCAAGTTCCTGCTCACCTCCCGCCGGGACGAGAGGGAATGGCTGGGCGATCTGCCCCGCAGAGTTCTCGTCCCTCCCATGCCCATGTTTGAGAGGATGGAGCTGGCAAGGGCCATCGCCGACAAGCAGGGGAATAGGATGGTTGATGTGGAGAGCTGGAGGCAGCTATTGAGGTATACTGAAGGCAATCCTCTCACCATAACTGTCCTGGTGGGCCAGGTTCTGCGAGAGGGCCTGGGCACAAAAGAGCAGATCGAAGGGTTCGTGGAGCAACTGAGATCCGGAGAGAAGGAGATCGAGGATGATGAAAGCCAGGGGCGCTCTAAATCCCTGGGGGCTTCGCTGAGATACGGGTCGGAAAATGCCTTTGACGAAAAGGATAGAAGCATCCTGGCACTGCTCAGCTTCTTCCAGGGGTTCGTGGATGTGAATGCCTTGATGAACATGGGCCGGGGGTCGTTCTCACTGGAGGATCTGCGCGGGCTTGAGCGCGAGGATGGCATGAAGCTTTTGGACAGGGCGGCAGAAGTGGGGATGCTTACGGCTTTAGGCGGAGGATATTACCGAATCCATCCGGCCCTGCCCTGGTTCTTCCAGGGGCTATTCCATCAATACTACAAGGGTCGTGAGGACGAGGCCGCCAGGGCCTTCGTGGAAGCTATGGGCCATATGGGGACCTACCTAAAGCTTCAATACGTGGATGGCTATAGAGAAGTAGCATCAGTCCTAGCGGCGGAGAAGGCAAACCTGCTCTATGCCCGGAAGTTTGCCCTGAAGAAAGGCTGGTGGCGCGCGGTAGTTTTAGTCATGCAGGGTCTAAGATGGTACTATAATCAGACCGGCCGGTGGATGGAGTGGAGACAGCTAGTGGATGAGATAGTTCCCTTTTTTATGGACCTGAAAACCGATGGCTTTCTTCCAGACTTGGAAGATGAAGGTAGTAGAGTCATGGAATATCGGGTTAAACTGTCGATCCAGTCGCAGAAGTGGGATGAGGCTCTGAGGCTGCAGAAAAAAAGTGTCCATTGGCACCTGCAGAAGGCAGGGCCAGCCTTGGCCGCTGAGCCGCATAACATCAATGAACGAGGTAGAAACGATATCAGGAACTATATTATCTCGATGGCCGATTTGGCCCGAATTCAAATGGAAAAGGGCGATGCAGGGTGCGTCCTCAGCTATAAGGAGGCGATCGAGAAGAGTGAGACGTATGGTCTAGGGCCGGAGGCTGCAGCATATTCCATGAATCTGGGCAATGCGTACATGGATTTAGTCGAAATCCGCGACCTGGACAAGGCCGAATATTGGTTTAGGCGCGGCTTGGATCTGGCACCTGAGCCTGATGGTCTGGGGCGTGGTCAATGCCTAGGCTCCTTGGGGAATGTAGCACATGAGCGCTTCTGGGATTCTCTAAAAGCTGGCAAGCCGGAAGGCAAGCATCTTGAGGCCGCCTGGAAGTCATATCAACAGGCCCTGATGGTCATACCGCCGAACGCTGCAGACGAACTTGCTGTAACCCATAATGCGCTAGCTGCCATTTGTGATTATTCTGGGTGGTTCGAAAAGGCCCTGAGACATTACCAGTTGGCCATCCGCTATAAAGATGAACTAGGCGATATTTACAGTGCGGCACAATTTCGTCGCAACGTTGCTTTAAACCTTATAGAAGCTGGCCGGCTGCCAGATGCTCTGGAGTATGCCTGCTCTGCACGGGAGAAGTTCGAGGCTTGTGGACCTGCCGGGGCCAAGGAATTACAGGAAACACAAGAAATGATCGCGGATCTCGAAGAAACCTTGAGGTCCAAGTAAAATTGATCCTTATGAATGCATTATAATTCCTTAAATCCGAAAGATGCCGTGAGGGAAGTAAGATGTTGATCGATGAGACCCTTTATCCTGTAGAGACCGCCTGGGAGGGCGAGCTCATTCCGCCCTCGGGCGTCTTCGCGGCCCGTGGAAAGGCGATGCCAAGAGTGAGCATAGGCAAGCCCGACTGGTGGGACGGCCAGAAGATCCTGGGTGACGCCTGGAAGGCTCCCGAAGGAGGTTACAGCTATGGCCTGGCCCGGTTCGCTTTCTCTCTTCGGCCCGAGGGCAGGCAGGAGGTGAGAAGGGCGGAGCTTGATGGTGGACTTCCGGCCTGAAGATGGCGGTGCAAGGCCCGTAGCCTTCGACCTTGAGCCCAGGGCTGAGACAGAAGAGCAGACCGGGGCTTTTACGCTGGGCATCGGCCCGGATTTCAAGTTCTCCTCAGTGAATGTGACCCTGGCCAAGGCCGAGACCACCATCAATCTGCGCCGGGTCTTTCCGGTGATTACTGCGGACGGAATAGGCGAGAGCACCGCCCGCTGGATCTTTGCTTCCAGACCGGCCCATCCCCTGGTGGGCAGCCAGATCGTTTATGCAATTGTGCAGCTTCCTCCAGGAGCGGAAACGTCCAAGGTTAGCCTCTTTCTCAACGCAGAGATGACCACGGGATTTGGGCCGATCAAAGGTCTGCTCCCCAAGGATGAAGCGTGCGATCTAAGCTGGACGCTGAAATAAGGGTGTGGCAAGAATTGTCCTTCTCTCATCGGGACTTCGCGTCTTCGCGTCTTCGCGCCTTCGCGTGAATCGGTATCTCGCACGAAGCCGCGAGGGGGCGCGAAGCTATGATCGCCGATCTATAAATATATGGTCTGATAAAACCCAGGAATAAGCTAAACCGGCCCTTCCGCCGGCTCTGCAAAATAGCATGGAGATCTAAAAATGCCCGCCCCCGCCTGGCAGTACCATGAGCCCGACCACCCCGGCGCCGACTTCGACGCCTTGGCCGAGATCTATGATCGCAATATGCAAAAGTTTAGAGATGTGCAGGGCGAAATCGTTGAGATCCTGGACTTCCTCGCCCTCCGTCCCGATCAGAGCATCCTGGAGATCGGCACGGGTACAGGCGAGTTCGCCCTGGCCGCAGCCCGCCGCTGTGCCCGGGTTTACGCTGTAGACCTCTCGGCAGGCATGCTGCGCTATGCAGAAAAGAAGGCCCAGGCGCGCGGCGTTGCCAACGTCGAATTTCTGCAGGACGGCTTTCTCACCTATCGGCATGAGGGCGCGCCGCTGCACGCCATCGTCAGCCAGATCGCTCTGCACCATCTGCCCGACTTCTGGAAGCAGATCGCACTTTTGCGCATGGCCGGCCGGCTGGCCAAAGGCGGAAAGCTCTGCCTGCGAGATGTTGTCTACTCCTTTGATCCAGTGAAGCACGGGAAATTCCTGGATGAATTTATCTCAGAGGCATCAGAAAGAGCAGGCCCTCAGTTTGCCGGCAGAATATCCGACCACGTGCGAAATGAATACTCCACCATGGACTGGATCATGCAGGGCATGATCGAGAGGGCGGGCTTTGAGACAGAAAGGGCAAAGCATAGCCATGGATTCTTTGCTCTCTACCTGTGCACCAAGATTTGAATCAATGGTGCGTGCAGGCCTTTGGCGAAGGTCCTGGTAATGTCTATTTATTAACATGATGTCCAATAGCGCATCATCAGAAGGGAACTCTAATGATTGACTTGGATGAGGATGATCTCAGGCAAATGTGCACCGAGTCCTCTTTCGACCGGGGGGAGCGATATTTCGAGGAGGGAAGAGTGCGCATCAAGGAGGCCACGACCGCCAGAGTAAAGGCGGTTGTGAGCGGGACAGATGACTATAATGTGGAAATTGAGCTGGGTGATGACGAACTCTCTGGCGAGTGCGACTGTCCTTACGATTTGGATGGGCTATGCAAGCACATAGTCGCTACCTTTCTGGCAGTCATACGCAATGATGGGGAGATCGAGCCTCTAATGAATAAAAGCAGCTATGAATTGGAGGATACCGAGCAACTCCTGAAGCGGGCCGATCCGGATGCTTTGCGAAGCTTCTTGCTCTCCGAGATGGAACAGCGAGCAGACCTCAGGAATCGGTTTAAAGCCGTCTTCGGCAAAAAAGGCGAGGGAAGAAGCCTGAATGATTATAAGGCTGAGGCGGAATCCCTCTATGATGAGGTCGAGCATCACGGTTATGTTCCTTACGGAGAGGACGTAGAATTCTCTTCGCTCAGCGATCTGGCTGAGCTTTATAATCAGAAAGGCGATTTCCTGGAGGCGGCCAAGATCTACCAGGCCCTTTCCGAGGTCATAGCTGAGAAAATGGATGATGTGGACGACTCAGACGGCAACTATGGAGAAGAGTTCACGGACAGCCTGGATGCATTCACTGACTGCATATCCACGGCCGGACTGGATTCTAATGACAGGAGACCTTACATCAAGTATCTCTTCGACAGGTACCTGCTAGGTGATCCCGACTATTTCCAGGACGACTACAGCGAAGCCCTGGATAAGCTCTGCAGCGAAGAGGCGGACCGGCGATACTGGAAAGATCTGCTGGAGCCGCATATGCCTGGTGAGATTCCAAGTGAAAAGGATTGGGGGCACCATCATGATGCGATTGAGCTGGTTTCGATGATGCTTGACCTTCTCCTAAAGCTCGGTGAGAAGGACGAATTTTATGGGCTCATAGAAAAATATTACCGTGCCAGCCATGATCTCTGTCTCAGGTATGCAGAAAAGCTCCTGGCGGATGGGGCGAAAGCGAAGGCGCAGGAGGTGGCTGAAGAGGGTGTGGCCATCTTTGAAGATCATCTTACAAAGAAGTTGCGAGATTTCCTGAGCAGGATCTACAAAGATTCAGATCCGAAAAAGTACCGGGATACACTACAGTCGCTATTCCTCCAGAGCGGTGATTGGCAGTATTACGGGCCGCTAAAGACGGCCTCAAAGTCGGAGGAGTGGCAAGAGCGGCTGGGCAAGTTACTGGCTCACTTTGCAGAGAACAGATCGGACTGGTCCGGCAGGAGCAAGCTAATTGATATCTATCTTAAAGAGAAGATGTACGATCAGGCCCTGACAGAGGTACTGGCCAAGAGAAGCCTCTCCACCTTAAGACAGTATCAAAATGATCTGGCCTTCCTCTACCCTGAGCAGTACTTCAACGTCTACCGGGAGTTGATAATCCCATTTGCCGATAAGGATACGGGAAGGAAACACTACCAAGAAGTCGTCTCCTATCTGAATAGGATGAAAGGAATTGAGGGCTACGAAGGGGCCGTTTCCGAGATCGTGGGGCGGCTGAGGATAGAGCACAGGAGAAAGCCTGCTTTCATAGACGAGATGAAGGAGTTGTGAGATTGCTTCGAGGAGGCGCAAAAGCAGGAGATTCGTATCGCCCTCGATGCAACCATGGAAAAGAGCATGCATCGATCCGAGGCTCTGCCTGTGCCGGCCTGAGCGCTGGCAGTCCGGGCAACTCTCCGGAAAAGCTGCCCGTATGCTCAAGCGCCGGGGAACGGGGCCGCCCACGGCATCGAGGCCCGGGAGCGCCAGCCCTGCGACAATGGTGCTCAGGGATGGGAAGATGCCGAGGAAGGATGGGCGGCAGACGGCAAGAATCATCAGCAAGCTCTGGCCGCAGGGCGCGAAGAATTGTAGCCATCACCACCGGGAAATGAGGCCCAAAGCCCTATTGACAAAATTGATAGAGGAAGCCGCTAGCCCTGAGGCTAAAGCCCTGGTAGGTATAGTAGAGGCGGCACAAGTGGGTGTTAAAGAGCCGCCAATTGCAGGGCCTATTAGATCCACCGTCCCAAAACGGGCCGGTGGCAAGGATGAAGAAAAGATCGAGGCCCGCGAGTAGGCCCGGTCAATACGGTCCAAAGAAAACCTTTATGCTTGATAAAAGGAAGTAGCAAAAGCGAAACAATGGCGACAATTCTGGAGAGCGTATATTGAAACTTATGATGCACGAAATCAGATTGAAAATGATATCGTGTGTCTCAAAGAGAAGCTTCTCATTCCATTGAAGCCAGTTTATGTTCGGAAGGATACCCAAATCAGGGCGCATGCATTCTTGTGCGTAATTGGATTATTGTTATATAATTATTTATTGTATGTAAATGTCGAAGACATGAACAAGAGCACTGCAGAGGTATTCAGCAAACTTCAGCTCGGAAAATACATTCCTGCCTGAATTAATTTTTGGCTATCCCCTACAAGAACCATAGCGCAGCGGTTTATTTTTTCAAGATCTTATAAACTCCAGTAGGAGAGTATTGCAATGGGACGTAGCTTCGAGAGCGTAAGGCAGGGCGTGAAGGATTTCTGGGCTCATTGGAGCAAAGGCTAGCAAGGCTCCGAAAGAAACATGAGGTACGCAGCATTCCTTCCTATCGCACTCTTCGAGCTCATCAACGTCAATATGCTTGATCGTCGCTCCGTGAATCGATGATCAAAAATTTGCAATTATCATCAATGCCGTTCCCGGAAGCGTCGATTACATCCCAACCATCCGTGCGAATATCACGCCAATATTTGTCGTTGTCAGCTCTAAACGTTACTGTGCCATCATCAAGGGATGTTACAACAAACTCACAAAAACGACTTAGTTTGGGTTTCGTAGGTTCAATGCTATTAATATTGTGTTTTTTGTCTAGTGGATTTTTACGCTCTACGCGGCCCAGATATTTTCCATTATCAGCATTCATAGCAATTTTATTAGTTGACAATACTGTAACATTAAACTCACAAAAAACATCTGGTTTGTCTTTAGAAGGTTCAATGTAATCTGATGATTTGCGCGCTACGCGACTAAGGTATTTTCCAGTGTGTACATGCTTCAAATAAATGACTTGAGGTGGCTTTTTAACTTCGATTCGGGATTTGCAGTAGTCAATCTGTGAGTTATTCAACCCTTCTTGCCCAAGCATATTGCGCTCATTGGAAATATCTTCTATCCACACCTTAGAAATGTAATTCCTGAGATCGTCCTCATCAATAAAAATATTGATTTCTGAAGTATAATTGAGCATGATTGGCATGCGAATCCGGAACTCGTAGTCAGGATTCTTGGCTTCCTCAGGAATATCGCAAGTACCTTCTCCATTTTTAGTGCAGTTCTGAAGAACCTTTTTAATTGCATTTATGCCATTTAGCAGTTCGTCCTGTGTATCTCTTAGTGATTCTTCTGTTACACCTCTACCAAGAAGGAATTTATTTTTGTTGTTAAGGATAAATACCGCCTCATTAAAGAGATCCTGGTAGTATTCTAATTGTCTTTTTAACAGAACCACCCCAGGTGAGACCACCTCTCCCGCATATTCAATTAACTGTCCTTCGCTTTTGGATGCATCAGAGGTTATTGCTTTGATGTCTGCTGGACTTTCAACATTTACACAGATCGGTTCTGACTTTTTCTCTTTTGGCCAATTCTCAGCTCTTAATATATAATCAGTTTCTTCTTTTGGTGAAACATTACAGATTCCAGTTATATTATGAGAACAATTTACCATCGGCCCGCTTATGGTTATTATCGATACACTTTTGGCATTGGATACGCTCCAACTAAGCTTGGTCGAATTACCTATCGTGATGTTATTTGGGTCAGCGGTAAAATGATCGATACTTGGTTCAGGGTAAATTGACCAGAATCCACCTATAGCAGTTATTAGAGCAGCTAAAGCCGCCAAGATCCCAGGTATAGATGCCCAAAAGGATTTCTTATCGCTTTTATCAGTCATAATGTATCTCGAAATGCTCGACTCATTGACATATAACATTTACTTTATTGATCACAATTATTGATATGCGTTTACTTAAACTTAGCGATCAATGGTCTCCAGAATTTAATGAGCACAATTTAATAATGTCTGTAGTACTGGTCATGCGGTCGTCAAGAATCAAGCTTATGAAGCTCACATGATCGCAACACAAATTAAAAATCAATAAAAATGGAGCAGAGGAGCTAATGTATTTTTTTACCCAGTTTAGTCAAACGCACTCCCAATGGATCTAGAACAAAAGTAGTCAAATTATCTAACGGTCCTTTGGATTTCGAAAGATTGTGGATCTGATCTTTGAGAATAATTAATTGGAGTTCGGATTGATGGAGTTGTTGCCCGGATTTCGCTAAATCATTTCCCACAGGCCCAAAAGCTGATTGGTTCTCCAAAGAGATGTTAGAGATAACCTTTACACCAACCACGTTGGTATAATCAAAGTCAACCGTGGGTATTTTAACAATGTTAATATTTTTACCGGCACTCTGCAAAAGTTGGTCAGTTTCATGCAAAACGATTACGAGCGTTTCAATAACCTTAACCATGTCACTGAGCATTTTATTGATATCTTTGATCGTTTGACTTACATTTTTAATGCTCGCCCCCGTGTTAACTAATTCATCGCCTATATCCTTCCAAAATAATATCGACATAGACTAACTTTAGCCGTATTGCCTTATTAAAATTGTGGTATTAATTGAGAAGAGGGTTTCGAAAAACCTATCAATCGAATTGTTTATATACTATTAATACTATATTATACATTGTATGAGGACTCTTATTGATTTTGCCATTCGAGAAGAATATTCTCGGGTTAAAGCCCTCGGTGATGATCTATCTAAGATCGGGTCTATTATCAATTGGGATCGATTCAGAATTTTAGAGCCATTGATATATAAAAGTCAAACTGCGGCGGCGCACCCCGATGCAAGCATCGGGGCATGCAAGGCGCCGCCGCTGGTTTAGTTGAAATCGATAAGCTTTGACTGAGCATAGCTTTCCTGTTCCTCTTTGATTCCCTGCTTATTGATATACTCTCTA
>JAPKYC010000186.1 GCA_026394505.1 Methanothrix sp. | reverse complement strand
AACACGCCCGACTTAACCGAGATTGCATCTTCCGCCACCGGTCCGCGGATGCCGCCCTCTGCTGGAGCTGGGAGTTGCTGATGCCGGAAACGAGCTGTGGTGGAAGGACTGGCGTTATGATAAAATCTATGAGCGTTTGCTGAAATCAAGCGAAAAAGATCAATTAATGTTAAATCCCATAAAGGGCCATAGGGTTATAATATGTTTGCAGAATACATTAAAGCTGCTTTAGAGCGGGCCGAATATGAGATCATGAAAGATGATGAGCCTGAGCCTTACTACGCCCATGTGCATGAGGGCCTGTCTTTGAACGATCAGATAAAGGACGAGCGAATATGATCAGATTAACAGCCTACATATCGGGCAGAGTTCAGAGGACCGGCTACCGGGCCAAGGTAGTCTCACTGGCAAAGGAAATGAGTTTAGTGGGCTTTGTCCAGAACCGTCCCGAAGGCCTGGTCCTGGTGATCGCAGAAGGAGAGAATAAGGATGATCTGGAGAGGCTCGCCTCTGCTATTAAGATCAAGAATGCCCTCATTGATGTGGAAAGCATCAGTGCTGAATACTCTCATGGGTCAGGAGAGTACTCGATCTTTCGGAAGATCACAGGTCCCGAGGAAGTTGGAGAGCGTCTTGATGACGGCATCGAGATACTGAAAGAACTGGTTGTCGGTGTTAACAACCTGGCAGTCGGTCTCAACAACCTCACCACCATCACCAAGGATGGCTTTGAGAATCAGAGCGGCAAGATGGATCAGATGCAGGACAAGCAGGACGATACCATCGAAGAGATTCAAGGTCTACGAGAGGATACGATGAGACGCAGCGACGTGAAACTGTCCCGGATAGAGAAAGATATTCGTTTGATAAAAAGCAAGGTGGGAATCAGGTAATATTCTGTCGTGGTTATTGACATTTGCTCCCGCTCCTTTTTTGGGTTGCCGCGAGTCGGCCTACGGGCCTCCCGCGAAATGCCAGGGGCGTCGCTCAAGGCCGCGACCGGCCAAGGCCGTCAACCTTTAATGAGTAGCATTCTCCTGCCGGGTTTTGCTGGCCTGATGCTTGTCCAACTGACGGATGGTGTTTGCTCTAGAGGATTATAATATGTTAGCAGAATACATAAAAGCTGCTTTAGAGCGGGCCGAATTTGAGATCATGGAAGATGATGAGCCCAAGCCTTATTATGCCCATGTGCAAGAACTTCCCGGAGTATGGGCAACAGGTAAGACCTTTGAAGATTGCCGCAATGAGCTTATTTCGGTTATAGAGGGATGGATCGCTTTGAGGCTGAGGTTAGGAGATGCAATAACTACTATCGGCAGCCATACGATAAGATGAAAAAATCATACGATCCCAAGATGGAATTACTATTATGTCTTCTGATGAGGGCAAGAAAGTCGCATCGAACATTGCAGAAAGAACCTATGGCTTAATTAAGCTCGACGCCAGGTCGATAGATGAGATCATAGAAGATACAAAATATGGGTCACAAAGTGAGTGTGACGATCCCATTAGGGAAGAAGGGGTAGCCGACTGGGTGTTATTTGAAAGAGCCGTGGAGGATCTGGATCTAACTGATGAGGATCTTCTGGCTTTAGAGAAAGTACGAGAGACTGTGTGGAAGGAAGAGAAGAAGAACCTGGGATTATAGCACCCCAGAAGGTAATAATCATTCCACGGGTGATCAAAATGGATGCGAATGAGGACCTGTCTTTGAACGATCGCCGCAAGAAGATCCTGGATAAATATTATGGAATCGTCAAGCTCGACAGAGTTGTAAGCTTAGAAGAGATCCTGGAGCTGGGAGATGATTCCTTACGATACTGATACCAGGAGACAGAAGCGAAGGAAGGGCCGGTTAACAGCCGGGATCAATTAGACCGAGGTCAATTGTATATGAGTGCACCAAAGCCCTTAAAAGAGATTGAGCTCTTGGAAGACGAAGTAGAAAAGAAAAGTGCAGTTGATAAATTTTATGGAAACATGAATTTAGGATTGATTAGAGAGGAGTCAAGAAATGGCAAGGCCGACTAAGCTTGGATTGGTATTTGAGGGTGCTGAAGCAGAAGAATTCCTAAAGAACGAAAACGGCACTGTTTTTACCTCCGCTCAACTGGCTTTTTTCAGGAAAGCGAGGAGAATTTACAGGGCTAATCGCAATAAATTCTGATGGCAGCATTAATGAAAAAGAAATTCAGTGTTTTGGTTGAAAAGGACGAGGACGGCTACCTGGTAGCGACAGTTCCAACCCTTCCTGGATGCCACACACAAGCAAGAAGCATGAACGATCTCCTGAAAAGAGCAAAAGAAGCGATCGAGGCTTATCTCGAAGCTTATACTGGATCAAGATGCAATGCCTCCAAAGATGAAGTTATCTCTGATGCGGTTAAGGCTTTTTTTAAGCAAAGGCTGGAATTGAAAAAAGAGATTGTCACAGGATCAAAAAAGGATCAGGAGATGGCAGAAAAGCCGCCTATTGGTGACAGAATGAATATTCTGGAGAGCTACGTAGGCATAGTAAAGCTCAAGGAACCATTTACTCTTGCGGAGATCTTAGAACTGGAGGAAGACAACTGGCTGTACTGATTGATACCAACATAAGGAGAAATAAATGAAGATCTCTTATGATCCCAATTATGATGTTATGTATCTGAAGTTCTGCTCATGGGGATCGAGATCATCGACGCATCAACATTGACTAAAGCCAATCCTCTGCATGAGATTGTGATAAAAATTCAGGATAAAGCCGAGGCATAAGTATAGGTGATGGCATTGGAAAAAACAACGGGAAAAGAAGAAAAGGTTTTTAAAAGCGCTAAGGTACAAAGAATATGGGGAAGTGCCCTAAAGTATTTGCCAGAATTGCTGGAAGAGTTGAAAGGGGTCAAGAGCGATGAAAAACCTTTTGAAAAGGCACTACCGATTTAGCTAATTCGCAAGCCTATGTTTTAATTATAAAGCAACGATTATTAACCGCAGAGTTCGCAGAGACGCGCCATTTTCCTTATTATGAGCACTTGAAAAGAATAGCATATTTGCCTCACGGGTAATGCACGCCCCGCCTAACAGAGATCGCATCTTCGAACTCTCCCGGGTCGGGCGCGGGAGTGGTGGCGTGTGGGAGGTACGGCGCAACCGAAATCTTCGGGAGGCCGGATGCGAGACGAAAGGCTTTTAAATCACTACCGAAATTAAGAAAGTACGTAAGAAATCAGTTGCTTGTTGACGGCTATGTCGGTCATCGCCTGAATTGAGGTTATGATAAGAGGGGATGACTGGATAGCCGGGGCTTTAGAGGTTCTTTTTTATATAATTATTATCATTATCAATGACCAAGACAACGAGTCTGAGCATATGGGTTTACGATCTTCACCACAAAGGCACAA
>JAPKYC010000162.1 GCA_026394505.1 Methanothrix sp. | reverse complement strand
TTTTTCCATCTCCGCCATCGCCTCTGCCAGGCTTGCGAAGCGCACCGGAGGCGAGCTCATTGTCTTTCTCGCCACCTCCCGTAGCAGTCTACATCCCAGAGGTGCCCAATAGCTCAGCGATCTCCCGCACTGACAACACAGCAGCCTGTCGGCCTGCCCGGCCAGGAGCGACGCTCAATAGCCGCTTGCCCAGATCAGTCCGCTTAGACTTTCTTCAATCTCAAAATAAAAAAACCCTTAAATTCAAAGAAGTCGTATCTAGAATTAGAAGCACAAAAGGAGGATTCAAAAAAATGACAAACGAGACTGTAGAGAAAGCAAAGGCTGATGTTAAGAAAGGGATGACAGAAGTAGGGAAGGCGGCGGCTAATTTAAAAGATGATGTGAAGAAGCTGAAGGCCAGTTTTGAGCATAATGCAGATGGTGAGAAGAAGGCTGATGCAACCAGAATCGTGGTCAATGATGTAGATACTGGGGCGAGGCCTGATTCAGAGAAGAAGATAAGTGATGCAGTCGAATCTATATTTGGCGTTAATGCAGGCATCGTATGGAAAGCACTCAATCTAAATGGTCCGATGACTATTGATGACCTCGCGAAGACTTCAAACTTAAATCCCGAGGAGATCTATGGCGCATTGGGCTGGCTTGGCCGCGAGAACAAGATCTCGTTGGAGACACGTGGTGAGGTAAGGTTCTTTTCCCTAAGGCCATGAAAGGGTTTTGCTCATAGGTTTCGCAAAGCGAGGAAGATATGGCGGGAGCCGAACATCAGGAAAATAATTATTTTTGAACTTAATACCCCCATAGCTTGCTGCGCGGGTGCGCCGCCGCCGTTTCACTTGCTCGGTAGACCGAAGAGCTAGAAGCGGAACTATCGGTTAAGAATGTTTTAACCTGTGTAATCATGTCATAAAATGCACATTTAGGCTTATACATGATACTCGCAGAGATCTCATATGATGTTTACCTTCATATATCTATCAGAGTGTAGTTGCAGATATCAAGTGATAGGATAACTGGTGATAAGAAATGATGGCTAATGAGATATCGGGATTCTTATCCGCCAAGCTTTGCATTTCGGTCTTCCTCATTGTGGGTTTGCTTGGGACGGGAGCTGCGCAGAGTTACGATAACCTTTACAAAAGCAACGCCCCTCAAACGGCGCAGGAACGAGCAGACCTGTTCAAGGCGATCCAAAATGTGGATGAGAAGAGCAATCCTCAAACGGCATTGAACGTGACTGATCTGTATAAAGCGCTTCAGAATCCCTATACATTCAAAGATCCTCAAGCTGCACTGGAGAACGCCAATACATATAAAGCACTGCAAAAGTTGAATGGCATTTACTCCAGCTCTCGCGTTGAAGATAACTGGTACTATTGGACCAACATGTGGCTGAACGGACCCCAAGAAGCAACGGGTACTAATGTGGCAAATATTTATGGGACAATGTCTAACCCCTATACATTCAAGGATCCTCAAGCTGCGCTGGAGAACGCCAATACGTATAAACAACTGCAAAAGTTGAATGGCATTTACACCAGTTCTCGCAGTGTTGATAACTGGTATTACTGGACCAACATGTGGCTGAACGAACCCTCAACTTAAGAGGCTAGATCAACCTCTCTTTTTCCCGTTTTTTTTTGCGCCTACATGTTAGGGAGTTTTGTATGCCAATTGCATGCTCCTCTGCACCGACGCTTCCATCGGCCTGGCCTCCTTGCGTCACTGCCCGGCTGGCAGGCGTCTTGATCTTCTCGCTACCGACCGCAACACCAACATCACCAGGGGGGCCCAATAGCTCTCCGTGATCTTTCGTTCGCCAGCCCACGAAACATCTGCATTAAGGAGAAGATAGATATATTGAAAGTAATTAATTGTAATTGATGCCAAGACTGACCGCCTTCATTTCGGGCATGGTACAGAAGACCGGCTACAGAGCAAATGTAGTAATCCTGGCCAATGCCTTCGGACTGCACCTAATCGATGTACAGAGCATCGAAAATGAATACACGGCGTCCACGGGTGAGTTTACTGGATTCGAGAAGATGGTTACTGGCGGCGAGACCGATCAGCGCCTGGACAAAGCCGCAGACCTGCTTAAAGATCTCATTGTCGTCAGCAAAGAGATCGTAGTGGAACTGAAAGCCACCCACGAGGACATCAAAGGCGTCCGGGACGAGGTAAAGGGCGCTCGTGAGGACATCAGAGGCGTGCACGAAGCAGTCCAAAATGTCTGCCAAGCGGTCAATAATAGATGATCTGAAAGAAAGGCTGATCCGGATGGAAGCTGATATCTCCCATATAAAAGCTAAGAGCGGTCTCTAAGTACTCTTTTCGTTTTCAGGAAAATCTAGACCCATAAACCCAAGCCCGCGATTGGATATCTAGATATCCCCTGACCACCAAAATTATCGAGCATCGCTCCTCCAAAACGGCGGACTTGTGGTTGTAGTAAGCCCACTTCGTCTCGGGCTGCACTCCGACCCGGTGCAGCTCAAGGCTGCGGTATATGATAATATTCGATGACTGCATAGCGGTCGCTTTGGGCGGAAACGGATGCTATGATCGGACACTGACCGAGCACCAGTACGTGGCGTTGTTCATGACCCCCCATGTGGGCATGCAACTGGAAGGCGAGGGGCCAGGAGGACGCAACATCGGGCAAGCGCCGGGACCTGGGGGCAATGCATGACAGGGAAGAAGTTCCTGGGAGATTGAAGCGGGGACCGGGATTGGGGCAGGAAGGTCACCTGGCGCAAGTTGCTTGCTATCTTATGTGGGGTTAGTGCTTACTACCACGCTCCATTGGTCATCAGTTAAGGAAGATGCAATTGCAGCGGAACACCGAAGAACTTCATCACAGAATAGTGCTTGAGGTCGGCGATCATGGTTGCCTTCTTCACGCCCTTCGCGGCTTCGCCCGATATCCAGGGTATCACGCGAAGGCGCGAAGTCCCGATGAGAGAAGGACGATTCTTGCCCTATCAATTGCCAACCGGCGGCTCGACTGATGGTGCCAGGGCTTACGCCCGGCTGGGGGGCGGGGGTCTCGCGCTCCCGGCCATTCCTCTTCCGCCGCGCTACCAAGGAGACGATCCGCGGAGCCGCACCAGGCGCGCGTGCGTGCCTGCGGACCCGGGCCCGCCTGGGCGAACGTGGCTGCTCGCGCGCAGTTCTGGGCAGCCGGAGCCGGGCTCAGTTCGACATTTTGCGTGAGTTCTTTGTGCGCTTTGTGATCTTTGTGGTGAAAATCCGTAAGTCCCGTTTTAAATAGATTTATAATAACCACAAAGCTCACGAAGCTCACAAAGCACGCACAAAGACGATCAAGCGGTTTTTTGCTCATCCATAATTCGAGGCAGGCCATCGCCTGCAAATCCATCGCCAACCTGCGGCTCGACTGACCGCAGTAGCGGGGCTCGCGCCCGGCTGGAGGCCTGGGCTCTCGCGCTCCCTTCTAGCCGCCCACTTCCGCCGCGCTACCAAGGAGACGATCCGCGGGGCCGCTACCCAGGCGCGCGTGGGCGGGCACGTCTCCCACGAGCATGTGGGCTCTGGGCTGGTCTGCCCGATATTGGAAGAGAAAGGGGGCGGGAGAGGGAGAAACGTTGGACAATATCCTAATTTAGAACCGATTCTTCCAAAAATACTGACGGAAAAAATTAAATAAGATATCCGTATTTATGATCAGTACTAAAGATACGAATTAATTCCAGGTGGACCCCATCCATGCCGATAAAATCCGATTTAGAAAGCTCCAATCCAAGTACACATAAATGCATTGATGGAATAACACCAGAAACACATATTATATCAAAAATGTGTTATGAAAATAAAGCATTTCAATCACTTCATATTTTACTGATTGCGTTTATATTGTTTCATACTATTCTCTTGCCAGCCGCTGCCTCGTCCCTGAGCCTCTCCGCTCCCCCAGAGGTAGATGTCTCGGGAGAAGGCGTTTATGAAATGAATTTTATTTGCAGCGATGATGCTCGCAGCTTGTCTGCACGGTTCCAGGTTCCTCTGGGATTCAGCTATACTGGAAACACAAAGATCATTTGGGACGGCACACAATCATCGTGTGAGCCTTACCAGAGCGATCAGTCTCTACAGTGGGACCTATCTAGTGCGCTGAAATCCCGTCGCCACATTATAATTAATGAATGGGAGCAGAATCCAGAAGGCACGGACATTTCAAAGGAATGGATTGAGCTCTTCAATCCAACTTCCCAGGCAGTCAATATCGGTGGATGGAAGCTCGTCGATAGCTACTATGGGAAGTCGGTTTCTCTCCCCATGGGCACCGTTATCGTGCCTGATGGCTATCAACTCCTTACCTGGACTAATGGCTCGTTGATCAACTCATACTCAACCTGCATTTCGCTCTTGGATTCTGCTGGCCGAGAGGTGGACCGCACATCCTCGGCCAAGGATGATAAGAACAATAATCTCTGCTGGGCGCGCTATCCGAGCGGCAAGGATTTGGACAGCGATCTGGATTGGAAATTTCAGGCGGCAACTCCTGGAATATCTAATGGGGGAAGCTCTGCCGATATTTATGCAGGTGAGTCTATGCGTTTGCAGTTCAACCTCACAGCCGGATGCAGCGCACAAAGCCAGGTGCAGTTGTCCGCGGAGATGCTCTCCTCAGCAGGCAAAACTTCTGCGCCGGCACTTCCCTTAAACATCAGAAGGGCAAATTTGAGCCTTTCCGCCTCGCCGAATAGATTCGATATCGCTAAGGGCGATGAAATCGCCTGGACCATTCTGCTGGAAAACGACGGGAACGGAACGGCCTACAGTGTCGTTGTCAATGTGACATTGGATCAGGGCTTGCAGCTTGTAGACATAAATTCATTGAGCTGGAGCTATGCATCCCTTGCACCAGGCCAGACGGTGCAGATCATCCTCAAGGCCAGAGTGGTATCTACCAAAGGAAGCTACTCCAGCACCTTTCAAGCCCGCTGGGGCTCTGTCCCCTGCCAGGAGATCGAGCAGCTCTCAGAGCTTGGGGCAAGAACCGCCCTTAGAAAGCAGCCCGACCAGCCCCGCAGCCTGGCCGTGGGCGAAACCGTAGGCTTTGAGATCTCTGCCGACCTGCCCAAGGGAGCTCGCGAGCTGTGGATCAACGATTCCATTGCAAAGGGCCTGATCTACAACAAGAGCAGCCTTTCCGTGCTGGGCATAGCTATGAAGCGCGAGCTGGTTGCCGAAAATTCGATCTGCTGGTTCTTTGGAGACGCCGGTCCCGCAGAGACCATCGAAATTGCCTATAACTGCCTGCTGGAAAATGCGCCCGATAACCAGGACGGAGTTATCCTGGCGGGAACGATCGCCCACATGAGCTGGCAGGAAGGCCAGGCTGGCAAGATCGACGCCGACGAGGCCGGCTCCTTGACCGTAGTCGAGCCCGATCTGGTGCTGAAGATGCAGGCCTCCCGGCCCTTTGCCGCCCCGGAAGAGCGCGTCTCCTTCACTCTGGCCCTCTATCACTCCGACCAGAGCCATGCGCCTGCGTTTGATGTGGATCTGCAGGCCCTCCTGCCTGCGGGGCTGGCCTTCGAGCCAGGCTCGGCACAGGTCCTGGCAGGACCCGCCGCCGCTTTTGATGGCGAAGGCCTCAGGTGGCACCTGTCTTCCCTCGACCTGGACTGGAACGCCGGCCAAAAGGCGCTATTCCGCTTCAATGCCACGGCTCGCGCCGTCGCGGGCGAGCAGATGGAGGGCCGCGCCCAGGTGACCTGGACCAGCCTGGCCGGCGAGAGCGCCCAGGAGCGCACGGGCGCGGGGGGATGCAACGACTACCTGCGAGAGGCCTCAGACCCTGTGAAAGTGAAAGTCATGAGACTCTCTTTGAGTAAGACGGCGGACCCCGATCCGGTTAAGGTGGGCGAGCTTCTCACCTACACCCTCACCTACGAGAGCCTGGGCAACGAAGCACGTAACGTCACCATCCACGACGATCTGGATCCAGGCGTCACCTTCATCTCCGCCGACCCAGCCCCGTCCAGGATCAACACCAGAAACATTACCTGGAACTTCTCCCGGCTTGAGAACAACAGCCCAGATACCATTCGCCTACAGGTACGCGTGAACGACGCTCTGCCCGACGGAACCTTGCTGCTAAACCGCTTCAACATCAGTTGCGATGAGCTGGGGCAAAAACCAATCAACAGCATTTACACACTGGTCCAGAACGGAACACTTCTATCCGTAAACAAGACGGCGCTACAAAAGGCGGTGCGCCGGGGCGAGGAGGCAAGCTACATCATTACGGTCTGCAACAACGGCGGGCAGCCTGCGACCAACGTCACCGTACGCGACGTCTTCGACTCCGCTGTGGAACTGGTCTCCGCCTGGCCAAAGATGGCTGAGGAGGGGGTCTGGCGGTTTGCTTCTCTTGGCCCTGGCCAATGTGCACAGATGGGCCTGACGGTGCGAGTTCCCAGAACGGACGTCCAGTTCCAGAGCCGGCAGAATGTCACAGGCCAGGGCTTCGTCCGATCCTACCGGGACTACAGCACCTCGCGGCTGCCCGGCCTTCTCACCAACCGCGTCTACGTATCCTCCGACCAGATGCAGCTCTCTGCATCGGCGCAGGTTAAAATTTTGGCAGAGGAGGGCACACAGCTTTCCCTGCGCGAACACGGCAGCGGGGACTATCAAAGCCGGGAAGATCTGCGTTTTCTCACCGCCAACAAATCCATCCGGCTGGAGAGAAGCGTGAGGGCGGGCTACCATCCCACGACAATTCTGCTGCCCAAAAGCCGCTCGCAGAAAGTCTCCAGCCTCTGGCACGAGGAGGTGCGGGCCAGGAACGGCATCACCAATACTTCCTTCGAAGAATCGTATCGATATTCCGAAACGCTGGAAAGCGAGAGCCTCTTTGATCTGGACGAGAACCGGTCGTTGATGCAGATAAAGTCCGATTTCCAGGGATTGGCCTTCCTGGGAACGCTAAAGCGGCCGGTCAATGTCGCCATGCGCGACGAAGATATCTTTTCTATAGAGGACTATGCCGGCAGCTTTCAGCTCGCGGAGAGCATTCACGATCTGGGCCAGGGCCTGATGATGGACCGCTCCGTCTCCGGTCGGGGCTATGTGGCCAAAGATACACAGGCCGCCGGCCGGCAGAGGAGCTACGAGTCAGGCACAGGAGCCTATCGGTCCCAGGAGAGGTGGGATACCTTTTCCGGTTTTATGGCCAAGGATCTGGATGCAACTCACTATAGCGTAAGCCACAAAGTGACGCCTCGCACTTTTCTGAACGTATCCCAAAAGTGGTCGGAGGGAATGCAGCTTCACAGCCCATCCAGCCTCATCGCCGAGGAGTACTCCAGCGCCAGTCGATTGAAAATGAAGGCAACGGCTGCCAGCCCCGGGGAGCTGGAGAGCGAGGCCAACTTTTCCGGGACAGAGAAGCTGCGGATAGCTGTGGGCACGAATGGAACCCTTGCCGTGGACCGGGATGAAACGCTCATGGGCGACTACGAAGTGAAGCGAAGGATCATCCTCTCCGGAGCCGCCAAATACGACCGACCGCACCTTTATCTTCGCAAAGACGGAAAGCAAGTCAAGGACGTGGCCGCGTATACTATCACCATCACCAATGACGGCAACGCCGCCATTGGGCCGCTCTTCCTGCAAGATCTCTTTCCGCCCGGAGCCAGGTTCCTCAACGCCACATTGCGACCCAACCAGATAGGCGAGAGCAGCTCCAACTGGACACTGCTGCATCTTTCCATCGGCGATACATTGAGAATCGGGATCAACCTGGATGTGGAGAAATGCGAGGGCGATATCATCAACCGGGCTCAGGTCGTGGGCAATTGCAGCCTTGCACAGGTGACGGCACGAAACCTGTCCGTTATCGACCGGGCTTGGCTGGGAGACTGCCCACCACAAGAGCGGCCCGCTGGAGTGGCAGCCGCCGCTCCAGGAATAAGCTGCGCCTGCTGGGAGCAGGAGACGGCCAACGAGACCGATTATTTGGACGCGACGCAGATGAAAATGCAGTGGGTTGGCGAAGAGAATGGTGGGGCCTGCCCCCTGAGCTGCCCCGCCCTCGATGAGGCTCATGATTCAGTCAAAGGTTGAAGTCCAGTCCGGGATTTCGGACTTGAGAATTCAACCGTGACTTTTTTTCTCTTTTTCATTTTGCCCGGCATAGCTTCGTTCGCGAGAGCACCAGTACGTCTGCCACTACATATAGTGGTGGCGATAGATTCGCTCGTAATAAACGCAAGATTCGGTATGTGCAAGGATGAGGTGGTCCCTCGCCGGTCTTGGCAATTTTTTCGGCACAAAGCAGGCGCAATGGGATAGCATTTTGAAAAATCGGACTGAAAATGGTTGCCTTCTTCGCGCCCTTCGCGGCTTCGCGCGAGACCCAGGGTATCACGCGAAGGCGCAAAGACGCGAAATCATGCGTGGCCATCTTAATTTCATCCGGAAGTTAAAAGTAGCAGCAAGGAGTAATTATAACCATCAATGAGGTGAGATCCATATGGAACCCAGAATTCTGAAGATTGGCGAGAAGGTAACCGGAAGATACAGGGACATGGTGATGGGCAAGAGCAAGAAATTCTTCCGCGTCAAATTGGACAATGAGGAGTTTTATCTGCCCAAAGATGTCGGCAATTCCCTGCTCGTGAGCCACCAGAAGGGCTACGATAGATTCACAATCCAGCGCCAGTTGGATGTCTATGAGATCCATCCCCACCTGCTGGAGACGGACTAGATCGAGTATCGAATTGGCAAATCTTGAGGCATGCTTTCCCGCCCACCGTGCCGGCGGGCCACCCGACCGTTGGGCGATATGAATCCTGTCGCGTGCTTACTGGGAAGCGGAATCTGCTGGGAGCGCTAAGAGGGTGCAAGCTGCCCACGCCATATTTGTCCCGATACCATGAGCGGGTAAAAGAACGCACCCTCCGCAGATATGTATGTGATGATTTTTATTTTTCCATATTTCACTTATCTTATCTTCGGGCAATGGACAAAGAAGTGTACTTGCTTTGGCCTTCATTTGCTTTCGATATTCTTCTTGAGCTAGCGTCCCCTTCCTCATCGATCCTTTTTGGGCTGATCACGACAAACGTCGAGAAAAGTCCTTATATTGGTTCGCCAAAAGCACCCTGAGAAGGAAAAACATTCGATCACAGAGTGATAAGATGCACAAGGCAATCTTCATTATGATCATAACGGCAGCACTTCTCTATGTGGGCGCTGTCGGCGGAGCGGATTATGGAAAAGAGCGCCCCATAGCCATCCTGGTGGGCTCGGAACAGATGCAGCCTGCCATGGACGGACATATTGTAGCCTGGTCGGATAACAGGAGTGGAAACTTTGACATATTCATGTACGACCTGGAGACCGGCCTGGAGAAATGGGTATGCATTAATCCGTTCTTCCAGATCAATCCGGCTGTATCCGGCGAGCGCATCGTCTGGCAGGACATGCGCGCGGGCAACGGGGACATCTACATGTACGATGCCGTCAACCGCACAGAATCCGCGGTGACTGCAGCCGAAGGCAACCAGACCCAACCCGACATCAACGAAGAGCGGGTGGTCTGGGCCGATGACCGCGACGGCACCTATAAAATTCACCTCTACGATCTGAAGGCAAAGAAGGAGAGCATCGTTTCCACCGGGAAGGGGGAGCAGATTGAGCCAAAGATCAATGGAGATAAAATAGTCTGGATGGATAAACGCTCTGGCGATTTTGATGTCTATCTGTACGATATTGCCGGCGGCAAAGAGTCAGCCATCTCCACAGGGCCAAAAGATCAGTCGTTTCCTTCCGTTTACGGCAACATCGTAGTATGGGCCGATAATCGTACCGGCGTGTCCGACATCGCCTTTATGGATATTACGACTCAAAAGACGACTACGCTCACAAAGCCTGGCATGCAGACCGATCCCAGGATTTTTGGCAACTTTATTGCCTACCTCAACAACCGCACCGATATCAATCTTTATGATATCAAGAGCGACGCAGATTTCAGCCTGTCTCCCGGAACCATAAAAATGGAACCTGCCATCAGCGATCGTGGCGTCGTCTGGACGGAATACAGGCAAGGTCCGAGCGATCCGGATATCCGGATGTACGACTTCAAGGTTTTAGCCGATGTAACCATAACCACCGGGCCTTTCAACCATACTAATCCCTCCACCTCCGGGGACAACATCGTCTGGACGGACAACCGGAATGGATTCTTCAACGTTTATCTGTTCAACATCACAACTAACAAGGAACAAGACATTACCAATAACGATTTTGACCACAGCAGTCCAGATATCAGCGGCGAAAACTTGATCTGGACGGATAAAAGCAAGGGAAACCTCAACATCTTCCTTTACAACCTGCACACGAAGAAGACGACACAGGTTACCAATGGTTCATCCGACAACCGCTACGCAATGATCGACGGCAATAATATCATCTGGATTGATAAACGCTCGGGCAGCGAGGAGATTTATCTTTACAACATCGCTAAAGGAAAGGAGAGGCAAACCACTACTGTAAAGTCTCTGAAACTTTCCCCTGTGATAAATGGCGACAAAATCGTTTGGATCGATTCCCGCAGTGGTGAAGATAAATGGGATGTTTATCTATACAACTTGACCTCGGGAGAGGAGACCGCTATCTGCACAAACCCTGCCAGACAGGCTCAACCCTGGATCGGGGGCAATACCGTGGTCTGGGCCGATGGCAGAAATAAAAACTGGGACATATACACCTATGACCTCTCCACGAAAACGGAAAAGGCCGTAACAATCAACTCCGCCAACCAGGGATATCCGACGATATACAACAACTACGTAGCCTGGCTGGATGTTAGAGGAGGAGATTCGGATATTTATCTCTATGATCTGGAAAAGGGTGTGGAAATACCGGTTGCAACACTTCCTATGCAGCAGACGCCCAATGACGGCAAGGGCGATCCGGATCAAGTAAAGCCACACCTCTCATCCAAGATCATATCCGACAACAAGATTGTATGGATGGACGACAGCAACGGCTATCCCCAGATCAAGATGAGATATATCAACTCCGATCCGCTGCTGCTGCTCTCCACCGACTTTCCCAGCACCAACGGCAGCCTGCTGGTATGGAGCGATAACAGGGGAGGCAACTGGAATATCTACGGCTTCGATTTCTTCACGAGGGCGGAAAAGCCCATCTCCAAGGGAGATTGGGATCAGCTCTATCCCAAAGCCTCAGGCGATAAAGTAGTCTGGGCAGACTACAGAAATGGAGACGCAGACGTTTATATGAAGAACATGTCTAACGGCATCGAATCGTCCATAGTGACGGGCAAAGGCGATCAAATCTGGCCGTCCATCTCCGGAGATCGGGTCGTTTGGATGGACAATTCCAGCGGCAACTGGGACGTTTATCTGCAAGATCTGGCGAAAGGCGAGAGCTTTGCCGTCTACAAGGGACAGGGCCAGCAGATGTATCCCATCATCCGCGACAATCTGGTCGTCTGGCAGGACAACCGAAACAGCAACTTTGATGTCTATGTCAAAGACCTAATGACCGGAAATGAGACCTGCCTTACGGGAGATGGGGACCAGCTCTATCCCGACGTATCCGGAAACACCATCGCCTGGGAGGACGCCACGAGCAAAGATATCGCCTACTACT
>JAPKYC010000198.1 GCA_026394505.1 Methanothrix sp. | reverse complement strand
GAACACAAAGCCCGGCCAATACCGGCTTGACGCCGTTGTCAATTACACCTACCAGAGGGACGTGGCCGTGAAAGGTGACGAAGACCACCCGGAGAGCCCGGATGTGTTCTACTGGTACGATAGCCTCAGCCAGATCATTCCTTTAACGCTAACCGTGGAGCGAAGAAGCGGCGCCCAGTTCGAGATCCTGAATGTCAGTCCCTTTGCCCTGGCGGCGGGCTCCCAGGACAATGTGATCAAAATCCGCATAAAAAATTTGGGCCATGATACGGCGCAAGACCTGGTGGCCAGGCTGCGTCCGGAGAGCGGCCTTTATGTGAGCGTGGACGAGTCGCCCATCCCGGCCTTGCCGCCGCAACAGGAGGCGGAGCTGCTCTTTAAAATGGATGTCTCCAAGGATGCCGTGCCCGGA
Source organism: Methanothrix sp. (assembly GCA_026394505.1). Taxonomy (GTDB): domain Archaea; phylum Halobacteriota; class Methanosarcinia; order Methanotrichales; family Methanotrichaceae; genus Methanothrix. The sequence continues at coordinate 4,651 of JAPKYC010000198.1, read as the reverse complement.
AAGAACTACCAACTCCGGGTTCTCTTCGAGTTTTCCGATAGCTACCGGGATGATCTCACCGATGAGGAGAATGCCTATCTAAGAATCGAGCCGCAGAGTACAGGCCAGCCATGGGCGGCCGTCCTTCTCCTCATTGTGCTCGCTGCCGCCCTGATAGTAATAGTAATCAAGAGAAGGAGCAAGAGCTGAAAGGTATGGCCGGAAGAGGGATGGCAAGGGAAATAGAGCCGGCGATTTCGGCTCGGGGCGTTATCAAGAGCTTCGGGCGGCAGCGGGTCCTGGACAGCCTTACCGTGGACATTCCCTACGGCGTGACCTACTGCCTGCTCGGGCCGAACGGCTCTGGCAAGACCACCTTCATTCGCGCCATCGTCCGGCTGCTGCACCTGGATGGGGGAGAGATGTCCGTGCTGGGCAGGCCCGTCTCCGAAGTTGATGAGATCTACTCACAGATCGGCTACATGACCCAGCATAAAGCCCTCTATCCCGACCTGACGGTGCAGGAGAATATGGAGTTTTATGCCGGGCTCTATGGCCTGAAGAAGCAGCAGCGCGTGGCGAGGCTAGAGGAGCTGCTGGAAATGGTCGACCTTTCCGAGCATAGCGGTCGTCTGGCCGGCGCTCTCTCTGGCGGCATGTATCAAAGGCTCTCTCTGGCCTGCACTCTCATCCACGAGCCCGAGCTGCTATTGCTGGACGAGCCCACCGTGGGCGTCGATCCCCGGCTGCGGCAGACCTTCTGGGAGTACTTCGGCAGGCTGACGCAGGAAGGCAAGACTGTGCTCATCACCACCCACCTCATGGATGAGGCTGAGAAATGCCAGAGGGTGGGCTACATGCGCGCGGGGAGGATGGCCGCAGAGGGCACTCCCGAGGAGATCCTACGCCAGGCCGGGCTGCGGCCCATTCTCAAGCTATGGCTGGCCGAGCCGGAGAGGGATGCCGTCCTTCTAAGGGCAGAGGGTTATGAGATCGATGTCGTTGGTGGAGTTGTGCAGGTCCGCCTGGAAAGCCACGCCCGGATCAAAGAGGTGCTGGCAGCCGTCTCGCCTCTGGACATGAGGCTGGCGGAACCTAAGTTGGAAGAGGCATTCCTGCGTCTCTCGGAGGCGGCATGAATCCCAGCCCGGCGCGGGCAGGTGTGGTGGCCCTGCGGGTGGTGCGCCAACTGAAGCGGGACCGGCGCACCATCGGTCTGATCGTCTTCGCGCCCATCGTCCTCATGATCCTCTTCGGCTATGCCCTCTCCGGAGATATGAGCGGCGTTCATCTAGGGCTGGTGGACGGGGGCGGGCACGCTGCCCTGCGAGCGCATCTGGTGTCCATTCAGGACTTCGATATCCTTCGACTGGGATCAGAGTCGGATGCAGAAAGGCTCATCTCGGAAGGGCGGCTGGATGGGGCAGTGGTGCTGGGGCCGGAAGGGGTGCGGGTGCTGCTGGACTCCAGCAGCCTGCAGATCGCGGGCGCAATTGCGGCGGCGGTGCAGGCGGGAGCGGCCAAGGAAAAGACCGGCCTGCAGACGGCAGGCCAGCAGAAAGCACAGGAAAGCGCCATCACCACTCGCTACATCTTCGGCTACGATCTGGTGATGATGGACACGGTGGGCCCGGCCATCTTAGGCCTGGTGGTCTTCTTCTTCACCTTCATCAACGCCGCCATCGCCTTCATCCGGGAAAGATCGCAGGGGACGCTGGAGAAGTTCATGGTCTCGCCCTTAAGCCGGGTGGAGATGGTCTCCGGCTATGTGCTGGGCTTCTCTCTTTTCACTATCCTGCAATCGGCCACCACCCTCTTCGTGGTCACCTTCGGCTTTGGTGTGCCTCTACGGGGCAGCCCCATAACGGCGCTGGCAGTGGTGCTGCTCCTGGGAGCGGGCGCTCTGGTCCTGGGCTCCTTCTTCTCCAACTTCGCTCGAAGCGAGTTTCAGGTGGTGCAGTTCATCCCCCTCATCATCACGCCTCAAATCGTCCTCTGCGGCATCTGGTGGCCCTTAGAGTCCGTGCCCGAGTTCATCCGGCCCTTCTCCTACATGCTTCCCCTTACCTATGCCGCCCATGCCCTGCGGGCGGTGATGCTCAAGGGTGCGGGAGTCGCTGATATTCTCTATCCCGACCTGCTGGCGCTGGGCATATTCTTCCTGATCTTCTCTGCTGCGGCGACGATGATGCTGAGAAGGGAGGTGGCATGAGATGCCGCCTAGCAGATATATCCAGGAAATGTCATTGAGGATCAAAATAGGATCTATCAGGGTCTTAATAGGTAGGCTAATAGCTCATCGGCATCCTTGAAGACTTTATAACGGCCCTCAGCAAAATCCTCCAGGCCCTCTCTGATGCCTTCGATGAACTCCTTACCTGCCTTAGGGTCAACCTTTGCAGGCTTAATCATATCTGTGGCCTCCGGGCAATCAGAGCAAACCAACTTTGCCTCCATTGGATATTCGTTTGATAACTACTTAATCTTCCCGGCCCGCCGTATCGATCCCAAGATCTTCAGCCTTCATTTTTCGGGCCTTTGCAATGGCCTCATCCTCAAGTCAGCTTGCTCTTCACCTTGGCGTAGAACCCCTCTCTTCCCACCTTCACAAACCTGGCCGGCGTCTTGGCTTTGCTTATGACCACCGTGTCCCTGGCAGATATGGTGGTCGAGGTCTGGCCGTCCACCACCACCAGTGCCTCCTTGTCCGGCAGCTTGAGCCGAACCTCAATGACGCTGTCCCCCGGAATCACCCAGGGTCGACTGGAGAGCTTGAAGGGGGCCATGGGAACGAGCACAATGGCGTCCACCCGCGGATCGACGATGGGCCCGCCTGCCGACATGGCATAGGCAGTGGAGCCGGTGGAGGTGGCGATGATCACGCCGTCCGCCCGGAAGTCCTCCATGAGAGCGCCGTCCACAATGATCTCAAACTCGATCATCTTGGCCGGACTGGCGGTAAGAAAGGCGATCTCATTGGTGGCGCGGGGCAGGCAGACCCCATTAAGGAGCAGCTTCAGGCGCGAGCGCACATCTACATCAAAGCCCGCCAGCAGGCGCGAGAGCGTCTCCACAGCGTCCCTGGGCTCGACGTCCACCAGAAAGCCCAGAGTGCCCATGTTTATGCCCAAAATGGGTGCCGGGTCCGCCATCTTGTGAATTGTGCGCAGAATGGTTCCGTCTCCTCCCACGGAGACTTCTGCCACATATTGCCGTCCAACAAAAGCGCATTTCCCAACGCATCGGTCACCATTCCCCCCGCCTCCTCCAGGATGATCTTTCCCGCCGCCACATCCACCACCCGCATCATGCCCCGCAGATCTACAAAGGCATCCAGCCTTCCTCTGGCGACCAGGGCCATCTCCAGGGCGGTGCTCCCTAAGGTGCGAATGCGGCGCACAGTGTCGCCGATGGCCGCCATCCTGCCCGTATGGGGCCGCAGGGTGTAAGCGGATATGCTGAAATGGGAAAGATCGGCATGGGGCGATACTTGCAAGCGGCCGCCCGGCTGTGCATATGCCCCCCGCCCTGCTTCGGCATAGAAGCTTCCGCCCCGGGCCAGATCAGAGACATATCCGAAATGAAAATCGCCCTTGCTCAGGTAAATGGAGACTGAATAAAAGGGGATGCCGGCGATGGCGTTGAAGGTGCCGTCCAGGGGATCGAGATGCAGAAAATAGTCTGGCTTCTCGCCAATCATTACCTCGCCTATCTCCTCGCTGAGCACTTTAAAGCCCAAGCCCGAGGAGCGCAGTGTATCGAGAACGGCATTCTCTGCGACCCGGTCGATTTGCTTGGTAGGCGTGCCGTCCGCGCCCATCTTCACATTTTGTCCGCCGGCAACGGTGCCTGCCAGCTCTTCTACGGCCTCGGCCACTGCTTTTGCCGCATTATCGCACAGCTTCAATAGATCGCCGCCTTGGGGGGAAAGTCGTTCGCTCATCCCTTTCCAGAGAGACATGCCCACTATAAAAGTTTCTCACTTGGCGGCGGGCGACGCGCGAGGGGGCTCTCGCCTCGATGATTGTGGGGCTGGTGGGTGTATTTGCCTTCAGCTATTACGCCAAGTCCAAGCATCTCTTTTCGCGCTGTCTTATTGCGCAATCTGACCGCAAGGGATATTATGCTATCCACTAGACCACGTAATTATGCCAGTAAGATGATCTTCAAGATCAACTCTGCTTTCGAGAAGGGAGCGTATGACGGCGATCATGAACTACTCAGATATCATTCCAATGGGAGATGCCATCAAACTAATTGGAAAGGGGCTAGACACCGGCAAGCTTCATGATCCCATATTATCCGCAGAGCAACTGGCAACTCAAGAGATCACTCCAGAAGATGAACCATTTGATGGCGATGCCGGAAACCTCCGCCTCGGCGTTGAAGCTATGCGGCTGGCCCTGGCCTACGAATATGATCCCTACTTCACGTTATCCATCGCCAGAGTAGATCCCCTACCTCATCAACTGGAGGCAGTCTACGATTATTTCCTGAAGCTTCCCCGCATACGCTTCCTCCTGGCAGATGATCCGGGAGCGGGCAAAACCATCATGGCCGGCCTACTAATCAAGGAATTGAAGATCCGTGGCCTGATCAAGCGTATCCTCATCGTCTCTCCTGCCAACCTCACCTTCCAGTGGCAGCGTGAGATGCAGGACAAGTTCAGAGA
>JAPKYC010000179.1 GCA_026394505.1 Methanothrix sp. | reverse complement strand
CCCTCCGTCCTCATCGCGGGCACCCACAGCGGGGTGGGCAAGACCACAGTCACTTTGGGCCTCATGGCCGCCTTGCGCGCTCGTGGCCTGAATGTACAGCCCTTCAAGGTGGGCCCGGACTTCATCGACCCGTCTCATCATTCTGCCGTCTGCGGGCGGGCCTCGCGCAATCTCGATCCCTTCATGATGGGCGAGGAGGGCGTGCGCCGCTCTTTCTGCTCGGCTCTTGCCGGTGCGGACGTGGCCGTGGTGGAGGGGGTCATGGGCCTTTACGACGGCATGGACGGAACTGAGGTCGCCAGCACCGCAGAGGTAGCCAAGATCCTGGACCTTCCGGTTCTGTTGGTCATCAATGTGCACGGCATGTCGCGCAGCGCTGCGGCCGTGGAGAAGGGCTTTGCCGAATTTGACCCGTGCGTGCGCCTGGCCGGCACGGTCCTCAATCAGGTGGGAAGCGAGCGGCACCTGGCCATGCTGAAAAGCTGCCTGGAAAAGCCCATCTTCGCCGCTCTGCCGCGGGAGAGGGAGATGGAGATGAAGAGCCGTCACCTGGGGCTGGTGATGGGCTTTGAGAAGGAGCACGATGTAGCCGCTTTGGCCGCCTTGCTGGAGCGGCATGCTGCTATTGACGAGATCCTGAAGCTATGCTCTTTGGCCTGTCCGGCCCGGGAAAAGAAGACCGATGCGGAGAAATCCGTGCGCATAGGCATTGCCCAGGATGAAGCCTTCTGTTTTTATTACTACGAGAACCTGCGCGAATTGGAGAGGCGGGGCGCAGAGCTGGTCTTCTTCAGCCCGCTGGAGGACGATCTGCCCGATGTGGACGGCTTATACATTGGCGGCGGCTATCCGGAGCTGCATGCCGCCCGGCTGGAGGAGGCTCCGGCGAGAAGGCAGATCAAGCAGGCCTCGGAAGAGGGCATGCCCATCTATGGAGAGTGCGGCGGCCTGATGTACCTGGGCCGCGCTATGGAGCTTGAGACCGGTTCTTATCGGATGGTGGGGGCACTGCCAGGCATCACTATTATGACCAAACGACTTCTGGCTCTGGGGTACGTCCAGGCAGAGGCAGTAGGGCAAAATCCCGTTGCAGGGCTTGGCAAGACCCTTCGCGGGCACGAGTTTCATTACTCGCGCTTTGACTGCGACAGGGATGCTCGTTTCGCCTACCGGCTATGCAGAGGCGAAGGCATCAAAAACGGCTGGGATGGCCTGGTGGAGCATAACACATTGGGAGGGTATCTGCATGCTCATTTCTATTCCTTTTCCGTGGACAGGTTCATAGAGAGCTGCAGGAACTACAGAAAAACATAACTGGTGAAAGAGAATGCTAATAATTGACAAATGTTCCATGCATTATGAAATATATAGATTCATTCGGGAGAAAAGCTTAAATGCAGATCCATGTTCATATAGGCCTATAACGCAAATGGAGTGTTAACTATGAGCAAAATAACAAGTGGAATTGTGCTCTTCTCTCTCCTGATGGCTCTCTCTCTGGGAGTTGCCTTCGCTGAGTCTGGAGAAGCTGAAACTGGAAACACGACTGCAAATAATACCACCGAGGAAAATAACACAAGCATCACAATGCCCCTCAATAATACCACAATTGAGATGCCTGCTAACAATACCACCGAAGAAAAGTAAATTTCATTGACTATATTGAGAATCGCCCTGGAATGGCGCAAGGCAGGGTTCTC
>JAPKYC010000009.1 GCA_026394505.1 Methanothrix sp. | reverse complement strand
CCGCATAGGTGCGATGACCCGGCAGTCTGTAGCCCGGAAGATGGCCTCGAAGCGCAGCTGGTCGTTGCCGCGACCGGTGCATCCGTGCGCCAGATTCTTTATGCCTTTTTGCCTGGCGATCTCGACTGCTTTGATGGCGATGAGCGGCCGGGCGATGGCCGTTCCCAGAACATATCCCTCGTAAGAGCCGTTGGCTTTGATGAGCGGAAAGATGTAGTCCTTTACGAACTCCTCTCTTGCGTCTATGATGTAATGCTCGTCCGCCAACTGCTCTGCTCTGCGGTTTCCCCGCTCGATATCTGAGCGCGGCTGGCCTACATCCACCAGAACGGTGACTATTCTATCAAATCCATAGCGCTCTTTGAGGAGCGGAATACAGACAGATGTATCCAGGCCGCCGGAATAGGCCAGTACAACTTCAGACACTTCGCAACACCACTTTCGTACAAGAGGCCAGGGTCATTTAACCTTATCTCTTTATGTAGCGATAACTCTATAACTGCCACGAAAAAAGTGGGAGCATAATGACCCAGCTTATCAAGACGGCCGCGCTATGCGTGGACTATGATCGGGATCTTCGAGCCCTGCAGGCAACGGGCGCTCTGGCACGGATGATCCAGCCGGTTTTGAAGATGATAAACCAGAGGCTGGAGGAGGAGAAACCTGCTCAGGTCAGGCTGAAGGACATAGTTGCCAGCACCTGGCTTCCCCCCATTCCCAGCGGCCCCTTCAAGAGGCTGCTGGTCAATGAAGCACGGGCAGCGATAGGCAGGCCGGTGCCTCAGACTCTCTCCATCGAGGTTACAAGACGCTGCGGGGCAAAATGCGACCACTGCCTGATAAGGAATGGCGAGGGAGAGATCTCCCGCGAGGACATTCTGCGTTGCATCGACCAGGCCCTGGATATGGGAACCTGCATCGTCACCTTTACCGAAGGAGATCCCCTTTTGCGAGAGGATATTTTTGAATTGATAAAGCACGTCGATCCTGAGAAGGCCGTAGTCAACCTCTTCACGCCGGGTCTGGACATGACCGTAGAGAAGGCGGTCAAGCTCAGAGAAGCCGGGCTTTATAATCTTATCATTGGCGTTTACAGCACCAGTCCCGAGGAGCACGACCTGGTGAGGGGAGTAGTCGGATCTCATGCCAAGGCAATAGAAGCCATACAGATCGCTCTACAGACGGGATTGATGGTAACGATGTCCTGTCATATAAAGGCCGGTCAGGTGGACAGGATCTCGGATCTCTACGAGTTGGCCACAAATTTGGGTGTGCAGGAGCTGTCCATCTGGGAGGGCATGCCGAGGACTCCTGAGGAAAAGCTGACATTGATTGAGAAGGAGAAGATCATCGACCTCTACAAGAAGATCAACTCCACGCCGGGCGGCCCGCGGCTTTTTGCCAATACCTATTTTGAGGGCCAATTGCTGGGCTGCATGGCTGGGAGAAGGTGGCTGCATGTGGCAGTTGACGGCAGCGTCAGGGCCTGTCCCTATTTGCAGGAAAGCTATGCCAATATCAAGGAATCATCTCTGAAAGATGCCTGGAAGGCTCTACGAAGCTGCGGACAGTTTGAGGGATTTGTCTGCCATTGCCCGGCCCAGGATATCTTCGGCTAAGGCATTTTTTTTACATGGAAAATTATTAGTAGAGATATGAGCTTATCAGATATGAGGTAAGATATGGGTATCATCAGTAGCCTCAAGGAGAGCCTTGGGATCTGGATAAACAGGATATTTAAAAAAAAGAGGGCCAAGATCGGACTTTACGGCCCGCCTAATGCCGGAAAGACCACCCTGGCCAACAGGATTCTGCACGACTGGAGTGAGGGGGAGAGCTTTGGAGAGGCCTCTCCCATTCCACATGAGACCCGCAGGGCCATGAGAAAGGAGGGTATAGTGATCAACGCCAACGGCTCGAGCATCGAGCTGGATATAGTCGATACACCAGGCATGGCCACGAAGGTTGATTTCAAGGAGTTCATGGCCTATGGCCTCTCCGAGGCCGAGTCTAAGAAGAGGGCCAAGGAGGCTACGGAAGGCGTCATTGAGGCTATCAAATGGCTGGATGACCTGGACGGCGTGCTCTTAGTTATGGACTCAACCGAGGACCCTTATACTCAGGTCAATGTGGTAGTGATTGGAAACATGGAAGCAAGGAAGCTTCCCCTTCTCATTGTGGCCAATAAGATGGATCTGCCCAATGCCTCACCGGCCAGAATTAAGGCTGCCTTCCCTCAGCATGCCACGGTGCCGATCTCCGCCCTGGAAGGATCGAATATAGATAACCTTTATCAGGCGATAGCAGCTCATTTTGGGTGATCTTGATGAGAGAAGTGCATATGGACCTCATCTCCGAGGAGAAGCTTGAGAAAATGACCTCCATGGAGAAGATTCGGCTCATCCTGGACAAGGTCAAGAATGGCAAGATTGTGGTTTTGGAGTGCGGCTTGACTTCTGATGAAGAGGTGCGCCTTATCGAGATGACCATGACCGAGATTCGGGTGGAC
>JAPKYC010000045.1 GCA_026394505.1 Methanothrix sp. | reverse complement strand
ATCTATCAGGATAACCTTAGAGGCGATGTATGCTGGCTCTAAGGTTGTCCTGGTTGATCCCAAGTACAATGATAGTCAAAAAAGATCTCTCTGAAAGAATCCATAACTGCTCGGAATGTGGCTTGACTATGGACAGAGATCTCAATGCAGCAATCAACATTCTCAGACTGGGGATGCAGTCTGTTCGCAAAAGCGATAGAAACCCCGTCCTTTAGGGCGGGGAGCGTTCACAGAAAAGCCGTCGATGACATGCACCTGAATAATATATTTTCTGGTCAGCGGTTAGGAGAGCATTTATCTTCGTGGGCAAGAGAAAAAGGCCAAATGCGCCTGATCGAGATATTTTACTCCATGCAGGGCGAGGGCCCGGCCATGGGAAGGCCGGCCACCTTCGTTCGGCTGGCCGGCTGCAACCTTCGTTGCCAGGGATGCGACACAGACGAGAGGCCATGCCGGGAATTATCCGTTCCTGATGTGCGAGAGAGCATTCAAGGCAAGAGAGTGGTCATCACGGGAGGGGAGCCTACCCTGCAGATGGAGGAGCTGTCGCAATTGATATCTCTGCTGCATGACCTGGGAAAGGAGATTCACATTGAGACCAATGGCACCAATCCCATTCCTGAAGAGATGCTGGATAAGATTCACTGCGCGGTAGTCAGCCCCAAGCGGGGATCGGATTTCCATCTCGACTTTTGGGCCGGCAAAAAGAACGTCCACCTCAAATTTGTACTGGGCAAAGCTCCCTGGTGCTGGACCTTTGAACTCTTAGAGCAGCTTGTCCCCGCACTGGCAAAGGAGAGGGTCTGGATAATGGCCTACGGCACAGACCAGGATATGCAGGGTGCCAGGGAGGCCTGGGATCTGGCATTACGTCTGGACGTCAACTACTCCGACCGGCTGCATATCCGGCTGAAGAGAAGATAGATTGAATCTCAGCCACGAATGCTCTCTAAGCACGCTTCTGCCTCACGAAATACGAAGGCCCTTTCATCCGATCCCAGCCCCAGCTTTGCCATCCTCAGCAGCCCCTGGCTCATGAAGAAGGGAAGGGTGCGGGTGATAGCATAGAACTCCGGTTCATTGCGACTGTATTGCCAGAGATAATGGCCGATGTAAGGCTCTGCATTCCTCCCATCTCCCCGGTGAATGGCAAAATAAAACTTGAGCTCGGCGGCAACAATGCCCAGGTCGTGCACGGGATTGGCGTGCTCCATCGAGCTTTCCAAGTCCAGCATATAGACCTTGCTCCGGCTGAAGAGGTAATTCATGGGATTTGCATCACCATGCACCCGGCAGCCATAGGACCTGTCCAGAAATAGGCTGTGCCACCATTCCCCCAGAAGACGGTTATATTTGGCCCGAGCTTCATTGTCCAGACGAAGCTGATCCAAGTTTTTATGAAACCGTGCGAATACTTTTTCTTTCCTGTATTCGCATCTTGTTTGATCGTGCAGCCTTCTTTGAAGTGATGCGATGGCAGAGAGCCGGTCGTACAGTCCGTCATCCCTCTTCAGGTATTTGTAGAAAGACCGGCCCCGGATATATTCCGTGAGCAAGGCGCAGTGGAAATCCCTATGCATGGCCAGGGGCCTGGGAATATCTACCAGCGGCTCGATTTTCTTGAGAGCATAAAACTCATTTTCCATAGCCTGGACGGGATCGTACTTCCTCGTACCGCTCAAATGCTCGCCGTAGAACTTGGCCACCACACTTAATCCTGAAGCCTGAAATTCATAGCGACAGACAGTATGCGAAGCGGGCATGACCCTGTAGACATTGACTTTGCCGCCCCGATCGCCTATCCTCTCGCCCAGCACCTGCACCAGCCATTCCCGAAAGGCGTTTCCAGGACCCAAAGTGTCTACATACTTTTCTCTTGCCATTTGTCCCCAATCCCATATCAGCCTAACAGCGTCCAGGCTTCTTCGATATGCATAGCTTTCATGCCCAACCGAGAGGACGGAACGATGTCATTATCGAAGCTGTCGCCTATGCACATGACCTCCTCCGGCTCTCTGCCCATCAGCTTGGCCGCCTCCAGGAAGATCCTGGGGTCGGGCTTTTTATGGCCGAAGTCTGAGGAGAAGATCACATGAGTGAACTGCTCGTAAAGGCCGAAATATCTCATCTCCTGCTCTGAGAACGACCTCTGGCCGTTGGAGACAATGACCTTGGGGTAGCTTTTCAGCTCCTGCAATAGTTGCAGGCTTTGAGGAAAGAGCTGCAACCGGTGCAGTGATCCGGCACGAAAAGCGCGAGCCGTCTCGACTCCCAGCCTATCCTCGTCGATGTCCATGAGGGCATGGCTCTTGCAGATCCTGGCGAAGATCTCCTCCACCCGGATCTCAGGATGCTTCTCCCACTTAGCTTCCATCCCCTCCTTGGCCATCTGCCTGTACTCATTCTTCAGATCCTCTGCCGAGATCTTAACGCCCTGATAGATCAGCCATTTGCTGACGGCTTCATAGGTATTGATGCTCTCCTCATCGGTATCGATGTCAATCAAGGTGTTGTAAAGGTCGAATATGATTCCCTTGATTCCCAGAATTCCCTTTTCCTCCAGCTTTGCCATTCTCTAGCCTCGCCTCCCTGAGCTGAAAAAGTGCCCCATTATATTTTAAAAGAGCACAGCACCTTTATAAAATAGTCGCACAAAGATAGATCTTTGAATCTTGAGGGGATGGATCCGCCCGCCGGGAGTAGTCAAAAGAGTTTGGCCGGGCGGTCTAAATCATAGTAGTACCAGCGGCTATGAGTAGATTTGCCGCGCGGAGCGAAAGTAATCGTCGATTAAGGAAGCTGAAATTTATGAGAACCATAGAGATCGAGATCATAGGGAAGGGAAAGGCTCTGGCAAAGCTGGACGAGAGGAATCCCAAGATCAGAGAGGCATCCTTTGAGGCTCTGCCCATGGAGGGCACAGCCAACCTCTGGGGCGAGGAGGTCTACTTCGATGTGCCTTTGCAGATGGACAATGAGAATCCCTCGCCCTCTGCAGCCGCGGGCGACATTTGCTACTGGTCGCCCGGCCCGGCTTTTTGCATCTTCTTCGGCAAGACCCAGCCCTATTCGGCTGTGAACCACATCGGGAAGGTCACACAGGGGCTGGAGATATTCAAGAGCGTGGCCGCAGGAGACCGGATAGTGCTGAGGCGAAGGTGAGATCTCATCATTCTTTTTGAGTCCTTTGTGCGTTTTGAGGTCTTTGTGGTGAAATCAGTAAGCACATAGCTTAAAATTAGGGTCGTGTATATAATTTATTTCTAGTTTTAATGAGTCATGTGGCTTTATGAGATTGTACCAAGCTTGAAAGAAGTCAACTGCTCCGGTATGAATTCTCCTATCTTTGCTGAAGTTCATAGTTTTTCGTATTTGGAAATCTGACCTGGGCATTTCTGCCAAAGCTACCGTCGGCCTGGAGATGGATGTGCTTCCCTGCAGCTTCTACTTTAAAGTGGACAGGGCCCTGGAAGACGCCAAATTTGTCGATGTTGCCGAAAAGATCAAGCACATTCGCTCTGTGAAGTCCGAATTTGAGGTAAGCCTGATAAAAGAGGCGGCCCGGATTTTGGAGGCAGGCTTTTCCTCGGTTCCAAACTTTCTGGAAGAAGGCATGAAAGAGGTAGATCTGATCTGCCGGATCGAGTCGGTGATGCGTTCCCTGGGCCATCAGGGGTCACTGCGTTTTCGCAGGTTCAACAGCATTGTCCCCTTAGGCCATGTCATGTGCGGAGCGGAGGCGGCCTTTCCCAGCTTCCTGGCCTCGCCCAGCGGGGGCCGGGGCACCTCTTTGATCTTTCCCCAGGGGGCAGGCTTTGCCAAGATAAAGAGAAATGAGCCGGTATTCGTGGACTGTGTGGGCATCTACAACGGCTACATTGCCGATGCCACCCGCATATTCTCCCTGGGCAAGCTGGAATCGGGGCTGGAAGACGCCTATCAAGCTGCCTGCCAGATCGAGGAGACGATAGCATCAGAGCTTG
>JAPKYC010000294.1 GCA_026394505.1 Methanothrix sp. | reverse complement strand
GTGATCCCTGGTCCTATCGCATCTTCGCCAGCATAGCCTACGGGGCCATCAAGAGCGCCCACCTCTCCGAGCACCTGGTCACGCCGGGGGCGCGCTTCCTGGGGGTGCAGCCCAGCGACATCGTGGACTACAACCTCTCTACAGACAAGCTGACCGATCAGGATATGCAGGCCCAGCGTAGCGAGCTGACCGACCCCCGGTTTAATACGCCTTACTGGGAAAAGCAGATCCGGTTGCAGATAGATCTCAAGAAAAAGGCAGAGCAGCAGGCCTTTGCCGGCAAGGGCCTGGATTATGTGACCAAGACCTACTTGCCGGAGAGGCTCACGGAGATGGGGATAATTTAGAAAAACTTTAAACAATAAACTGATATTAACCTAATGGATACCATTATGATCCTTCCCTGCAAACATGAAACCCAGGTAACCAAACAGGTACCAAATGCCATTGATCTGCTAAATAATCTGGATGTGTCCCATCCGGATCTCTTACGTGAGCATGATATTCAGCCTATCGATTACAGGCATGGCCTTGTTTTCAGATCGGCTATCGAAAGCATTCGCGGTACCTTTATTGCCTCCTCTACGACAGGAAGAGAGGGCTTGATCGGCGATGTTTTGGAGAATATGCGGCTGAAGGGTATGATTGCTGATTATAAGCAAACGGGAAGTAGTCGCAGATACGACTTTATAGTCGTTGTCGAACACGATCCCGATTATATCGCAGCTCTGGAGGTGAAGGGTGGTGAGGGAAATAGCATCAACATCTCAGAGCGCCCTCTTTGGGCTAAAGAGTTTTGCGTATGGTGTCACCTTGATGGAGCAATCGTAAACCAGCCAGGACATGGTGCCCACTCCATAATAAATCGTCTGACTAATGAGCTTGTCAGACGTCACAAATCCGTAGATGCACTATTTTTTAAAGACATTCTTTGCGGAACGAGGACAAGGCCCTGCCCAAAATATCCCGAAAAGAAGGATACGATAGGACTGCTTGCCGCTCCGGACATTTTTCTTTTTCCCAGGCGTATCCCAACTCTCGAAGACCCTGAGCCGCCAGTACACTCGCTTAGGACTCTGAAGCTTCCAGATAGAATTCTCAATTTATTTGGTGTGGATGAAAAATCTAGGAATGAGCATATCTGGGAAGTCCGTGTGGGACTTGAGAAGGTCGCAAATGATCGAATTCAAAGAAACGTCATGGTTCTGCACATGGGTGAAATGGTCGATGAAAGCAAATCCCGAGCCTGGCGACCTTAGGAGGGAAAATTTTGGCTTATAGCGCTAAGGAGACGAGGCAGTTATTTCTCTTCGATGATTTGGATTCCTACCCTCGCCTAGATGCTCAGTTCTGGCGCGGGTCCTTCCAGTCACGCGAGAGTACTTTGCAGCAACTCTCTCCTTACGTGGGCAAAATGAAATCTGGAATGGCCAAGGTCCTGATAAGCCTCTACTCAAAGCGTGGGGATACGGTGCTTGATCCATTTTCAGGTTCCGGAGTTGTGCCATTAGAGGCGGCTCTATCCGGTCGAATTGCCTGGGCAAATGATCTCAGCCCTTATGCACAGGTTCTCACACGGGGAAAACTGGAGGCTCCTGGAAGCGAGAAGAACGCCCTGGAGAGTGCCGAACTCCTGGCAAAAGCAATTAATAATGATGCCTCCTCTGTAGATCTCACCTCTATTCCGGATTGGGTAAGTGAGTTCTTTCATCCTGAGACTCTGAAAGAGGTTCTATCGGCTTTTCGCATTTTAAAAGAAAACAATGACATCTTCTTGACTGCTTGCTTATTGGGCATTTTGCATCATGTTCGACCGGGCTTCCTTTCTTATCCGGCTAGCCATCTGGTTCCATACCTTCGAAAGTCAATGTATCCTCCTGAAGATTTTCCGGAGATGTATGCTTACAGGGATCTCGGATCCCGCTTGATTGCCAAGGTCAAACGAGCCTACAGTCGATCTCTGCTTCCTCTGGATTGGGAGAATAGGCAATACAAGGTTTGGATGGCTAACTCCATGAGTCTGCCAACTGATGATGAGACCGTGGATGCCATTGTCTCCAGCCCACCCTACTTTGGTGCTCTCGACTATGCTCGGGACAATCGTCTTAGATTATGGTTTTTAGGCTGCGAAGACTGGAAGGTGTTGGATGCATCGATGACGGCAAACAGCAAAGTTTACCTGCCGCAAATGTCGCAATGCCTCGAGGAGATGTACCGTGTTCTAAAACCGAAAAGCCGCTGCGTATTGGTGCTCGGCGATGTGGAGCGCGATGGCCAGATCAGGCGCACGGCAGAGATACTGGCAGATCTGGCAAGGCGGGTAAACAAGAATGGTTTTTACATAGAGACAATCTATGACGATATAATTCCAGATGAGAGGCGCTCTCGGAGGAAGACGAGCACTACCAAGTTCGAGAGAATACTGGTTATGAAAAAATCATGAGAGAATTTCGAAGGCGGCGGAGGTAGCCGGATCGGTGCTTCTGCCCCTGGCCAAAGACACGCAGGGCATCTGCCGTCTCAACGACGGTTCTTTGTCCGTCTCGGGAGTTCCTGCAAGTGTTATCCGGACCTGCGGCTGGTGCTGGCCCACCTGGGGGGTCTACGCATGTGGGATGACGTCAGGCGGCACCTTCTGCCCGCCGGCGGAAATGTCTATTTCGACACAGCTTACGTCTCTTTTTACATGAACCAGGAAGAGATGGGAGAGCTGATACGGAATATCGGGCCAAAAAGGGTCATCTTCGGCAGCGATTACCCTTGGGAGGAGCCGGGAAGGGCGGCGGAGATTATCAAGGGCCAGGGGCTTTCTGAAGCGGAAGCGCAAGCTGTTCTCTGCAAGAACGCGGCCGATCTCCTGGTAATGAGGATTTGAATATCCTGAAATTGGGCCAAAGGTTTATACTTCTTAAGAATAGATGTTCTGATCCATGAAACACGATCTGCTTGACATTTTGGCTTGCCCGCTTTGCAAAGGCAACTTGACGCTAGAGGTTTTCGAGGAGAACGAGAAAGAGATTGTGACGGGCAAGCTCTGCTGCCAGGCCTGCCGGGAATGCTAACCTATTGAAGACGGCATACCCAATATGCTGCCGCCCGATCTGAGAGATTAGTTCAACTTTGGGGGGCAAGGCTCTCAACAAGCAAAATATTTATATAATATATGGTGTGGGGGAGTAAGGCATTGGATCATGTTGTTCACATCAACAATGGCAACGGGGCGGCCAGGCCTATAGTTCTTCGTCTTCTTCCCGGCGAGGAGACCATATTCAATCTCAAGGTCGTCAATCACGGGGAGCCGTCTGATATTTCTCTGCAGGCCAGCAGTACCGTCTTAAAGGCGGTGCGTTTAAAGAAGCCTGATCACTATGTGGTCCTGGAGGAGATCATACCCATCCTGGCCAGGATGCCGGCCAACAAGAAGCGGCTGGAGGGTGAGATTCTTCTATCCGGCAGCGGTGGAGAGAGCCGGGTGCCAATCACTCTTTTGCGCGATTCGGAAGATCCGGGCGACGATCTGGAAGACCCAAGCCTGCAGGGGGACGAGGAATTGAAAGACGATCTGATGGGAGAGGCTCTGCAAAGAGAAGATGGCGATGAAGAGGAAGACGAGGACGCTGATCTTGCGACCCGGAGAAAGGACAGCGGGGACCGAGATGATGCCGATGATGATGAGGACGAGGAGAAGGAGCCACGGCGCATAGCATTCTCTCGCAATCGAGATCTGCAAAGATACCGATCAGCTACCCGTCAGCAAAAAGTAGCAGGAGCGACAGAAAGCCGTATTGATGATCGTTTTGTAGACCCTAGCAATAGACAGGAGGAAGGCCCACGTCTCATCCCCAGGCAGGTGCCTCTGCCGGGACAGGAAGAGAGGCAAAGGTCCAATGAGGACAGCTACCAGGGCATGCGGCAGGACCCGGACAGCGAGAGCCGGGAGATCCCCGCTTCCGTCGAGAGGGTGGAGGAACGGGAAAGGGCCCCTGAGGAGCGGGAGGAGTATGTCGAGCCGGATGAGGGGCCAGAGGCTATCTATCTAGACAAATTGGGCGGCTTGGGGGCGTTGGGCGCTCTAAAGGTCATTCCCGCGGCCCTATTCATAGCGCTGGTTATCGTTCTGGTTTTGACGTTCATCACAGAAAGCATTCCTGAGTTTCCCGGCGCTTTAGCATCGTCCATATTGATCGTCACCCTTATCATACACGGAGCGGCGACACTGCTTAAAGCTTAGATTATAGACGCCATCTTCAACAAGGTACAGGATGGCGTTTTTCGATTGTTTTATCATGTGGTTAGAGGATAGTTGTTTCATTGCTGACATCCTCCTAATGCAACAGCAATCAAAATTCCTAAATAAACCAAAGCAGTAATATCATATTGTTAAACAAGAGGAGGTTGAAATAGAATGATACCAACCGGTGCGTTGTTTTTAATAATGGTGATGTTAGCCACAACTGTCAGCACGGAAGCAGCCGACAGCGATGATCCTTTGCAATTTCCCGAGGATGACTATACTGAGAGAAATGTGACCGTGAATACATCGAGTGGTGAAGTGGAAGTCACTTGCCGCCTATATCAGCACATCACCTATGTCGCCAATCCTGTGGATACCGATTATCAGAGTATGAATGTCAAGGTTCCCATCAAGGTTGATAGCGAGGATGTTGATACCACGAATGCCCCCATCCTGTTCGCATTTTCAGCTCCCGGCTATAAGTCCGCCGCTGTTTCCGCCGGTGCCTCCGCTCCTGCCAACGCTAACACCACCGGTCTGGCTCTGGCCGCGGGCTATGTGGTTGTAGAGCCCGGCTGCCGTGGTAGCGATAATCTGGCAATAGACGGCACTTACTATGGTAAGGCGCCTGCTGCTATTGTGGATCTGAAGGCCGCCGTTCGCTACATTCGCCATAACGATGAGATCATGCCCGGCAATGCAGAATGGATTATCTCGGTTGGCGCCAGCGGAGGTGGCGCTCTTTCCGCGCTACTTGGCGCTTCCGGTAACAGCCATTTATATGACGCATATTTCGAGGAGCTTGGCGTTGCCGACGAGGATGATAGCATCTATGCCAGCGCCGACTTCTGCCCTATTACGGATCTGGAACATGCCGATATGGCTTATGAGTGGGAGTTCGGAACAACGCCGCTTCTTAACGGCAATCTAGTAAACCAGAAACTTTCTCAGAGGTTAAAAGCTGACTTTGCCAAGTATCAGGCGTCTCTGAATCTTCAAGGTGAAAATGGTTTTGGAGACATCACAGCCGACAACTATGGTGAGTATCTAGTAGAGACCTATCTGATTCCTTCGGCGAATAAGTACCTGCGTAACTTGACAAATGAAGAACGTGAAGCATATCTGGCAAATAAAACATGGATTACCTGGTTTAACAATTCGTCCACATTTACCTTTGAAGATTATGTCACACATGGCCGCAGGATAAAGAACCTTCCGGCTTTTGACGCTTTTAGCCTGTCCGCGGTTGAGAACATCTTGTTCGGCAACGAAACTACCAATGCACGTCATTTCACAAAATTCGGCATAACGCAAACCAGCGGTCGCCGGAACGCCGAGATTGATGACGACCTGAAAACGGTGGTGAATCGGATGAATCCCATGTATTTCATCTCCCAGGATTGTTGCAGCGGCTGTGCCGAGTACTGGTGGATCCGCCATGGTACCAATGACACGAACACAGCGCTTACCGTCATCATCAATCTTGCTACCATCCTGGAGAACAAGGGCAAGGAGGTGAACGTCTCGCTTTATTGGGACGCGAAGCACATGGCTAATGAGGATCCTGAAGATTTCATCGCCTGGATTGGTGAGATTACCGGCTATACTAAAGTGTTGTAGAGGGTGGCAGCAATGAAAACCGCTATCCTCTAAACCATCATTTTTTCTGCAACACCCCCCATGTATGGAGATCGGATATGTTGTTATGGTTGCGAAAAATGGGAAGTGAGGTTGGAGTGGACGGCGAAGGAGTTCGATGCTGCATATCAGGGGAAGTGGCTGGACTAGGAGTGGCAGTGGCAGGTTTTATATTCTAGCAGTCTGCTTTCTGGGAAATTGGAGTTTGAGAATTGCGAGTACGTCGAACGACCACCAGCGGTTGCACCTGGTGCGCGGGGTAATGGTCTGTCTTATGGGGACGTCGGACTAGAAGGATGTAAGAAAGATCTATTACCGGTATTATGTACTAAGTTCCTCAAGGCGTGAATATGAGATACATTGTGGTCACAGGCGGGGTTATGAGTGGCCTTGGCAAGGGCATTACTGCAGCGTCCATCGGCAGGCTGCTCATGAACAGGGGCTATAGGGTTACAGCCATCAAGATCGATCCTTACATCAACATCGATGCCGGACTCATGAGCCCATTCCAGCATGGAGAGGTCTATGTCCTCAAGGATGGCGGCGAGGTGGATCTGGATCTGGGCAACTACGAACGCTTTTTAGATGTGGAACTTACTCGCGACCACAACATCACCACCGGCAAGGTTTACAGCACAGTCATCGAAAAAGAGCGCAGAGGCGAGTATCTGGGCAAGACGGTGCAGATCATCCCCCACATCACCGAGGTCATCGAAAAAGAGCGCAGAGGCGAGTATCTGGGCAAGACGGTGCAGATCATCCCCCACATCACCGAGGAGATCAAGAGGCGCATTCGCCAGGTATCCAGGGACGGAGGCTGCGAGATCTGTCTGATAGAGGTAGGTGGAACGGTGGGCGATATCGAGTCCATGCCCTTCCTGGAGGCCATGCGTCAGTTGCGGTACGAAGAGACGGGCAACATCTTCTTCGTGCACGTCACCCTGGCCCCCTCCACCATGGACGGAGAGCAGAAGACCAAGCCCACCCAGCACAGCGTGAAAGAGATGCGCGAGCTCGGTATACAGCCGGACATGATAGTAGTAAGATGCGAGCGGCCCCTGCTGGAGGAAACAAAGCACAAGATCGCCCACTTCTGCGATGTGCCCATGGAGGCAGTGATCAGCGCCCACAATTCCGACGACATTTACCGCGTGCCCTTGCAGATGGAGGCGGAGGGCCTGGCCAGGTATCTGATGAAGGCCATGCGGCTCTTCCCCCTGGAAGAAAGGAAAGACTGGGATGAGTTTGTAAAGAAGATGGATGCTGCTGAAGGCGTCGTGAAGGTGGCCATCGTGGGAAAGTACACCGTGGGCTCGCAGTGCGCTGACCCCATGGAGGATGCCTACCTCTCCATCCGGGAGGCCCTCAAGCACGCCAGCATTGAGGCAGGTGTTAAAATCGATGTTCAATGGATCGATGCCGAGGAGCTGGAGCACGGCTCGGCGGACATCATCTTGCGAGAGGCGGACGGCATCCTGGTTCCGGGCG
>JAPKYC010000028.1 GCA_026394505.1 Methanothrix sp. | reverse complement strand
GTCAAGCTTATGATGTGCATCGAGCTCTTGCTCAATAGCGCCAACATCAATCTCGTCGCCTTCTCAGCGTACCAGCCTAATGTGAATGGCCAGGTCTTTGCCCTGTTCTCCATTGCGCTGGCAGCGGCTGAAGCAGGCGTTGGATTTGCCATATTGATTGCGCTGTACAGGCTATACGGAACTATTGACCTGGACAACATTAAAGCCATGAGGTGGTAAAGGAATGTATGCCGATTATGCATATCTGATAGTAGCCCTTCCTGTGCTGGCCTTCTTGCTATGCCTATTCATAGGCTGGCATCTGCCCAGAGGCGGAGGCTTCATCACTGTCCTGGCTACCTTTGGCGCGCTGATAGTATCTCTGGGAATATTCAGAGAGACTTATCCAGACAAGATCATTCATCAGTCCATGCCCTGGTTTGCCAATTTCAATGTGGGCATCCTGATAGATCCTCTGGCGCTCGTGATGCTGCTCATGGTAACCTTCGTGGTAACGCTGATTCATATCTACGGCAATGGTTACATGAATGGCGATCCGGGCGCAGCAAGATACTTCGCGGAGGCGGCACTGTTTTCCGCTTCCATGCTGGGACTGGTCTATGCCGATAATCTTCTCCAGCTCTTCATATTCTGGGAGCTGGTGGGACTGTGTTCGTATCTCTTGATCGGCTTCTGGTACCGAAAGCCCTCTGCGGCTGCGGCTGCTAAGAAGGCATTCCTGACAACGCGCGTGGGCGACGTTTTATTCCTGGCTGGCATAATTCTGCTCTACAATAACCTGGCCGGCCTGAAC
Organism: Methanothrix sp.; assembly: GCA_026394505.1. Taxonomy (GTDB): domain Archaea; phylum Halobacteriota; class Methanosarcinia; order Methanotrichales; family Methanotrichaceae; genus Methanothrix. The sequence goes on along the minus strand of JAPKYC010000028.1, from coordinate 1,570 downwards.
CTTGCCTTAAAACCAGGCGAGTACCTCTTGCAGTTCCCGGTGATCTATGCCAATCTCGCACAGATCGCTCCGGATCAACTGACTTTAATCGCCCTGGGACTTTTGGGCGGCGCAATCGGCAAGTCAGGTCAGTTCCCCCTGCATGTCTGGCTTCCTGATGCCATGGAGGGCCCAACCACCGTATCCGCCATGATCCACGCTGCGACCATGGTTACAGCAGGTGTCTACCTGGTGGCCAGAATGTTCCCGCTCTTCTACGCCGCGCCCTATGGGCTGACGGCCGTAGCCGCAGTAGGTGCGTTCACTGCGCTGTTTGCGGCAACCATGGGTCTGACATCTTTCGATATCAAGAGGGTGCTGGCCTTTTCCACCGTCTCGCAGCTCGGCTTTATGATGGCGGGCTTGGGTGTGGGCGCGGCAGTAGGAACCTTTGCCGTGGGAGTTTCCATCTTCCACCTCATCGGCCATTCCTTCTTCAAAGCGCTGCTCTTCCTTTGCGCCGGCTCCGTCATTCACGCCGTCAATACCAACGACATGCGGGAGATGGGTGGCGTAGGAAAATACATGAAGTGGACCATGTACACCATGCTCATAGGCTCACTGTCTTTAGCCGGATTCCCCTTATTCACGGGATTCTTCTCCAAGGACGAGATCATAGTAATCGCCTATGAGTACGGCACGTTGATCAACTTCCTGCCCTACATATTCCTGGTCCTGGCCGCTGTCCTGACAGCTATCTACACCTTTAGAATGTGGTTCTCGGTCTTTACCGGCAAGGAAAGATCCAATTACGCCAAGCACGAGTCTCCCTGGGTTATGCTCGGGCCGCTGGTGATCTTAGCTGTATTTGCCTTAGGATTTGGATTTGCAGCTCAAGAGGACTTCTACAGTTACCTTGACTCCAACTTCGAGCATTACGATCTCGACTTTGTTGAACTTGGCGTAATCGGAGGCCATGCGCTGGAAGGAGAGCACGGCGCTCCTGTCGCGGAGGGCGAGCCTGTTGCCGCCGCTGCCGAAGGAGGGCATGGAGCTGCGGGCGAAGGAGAAGCAGGTGGAGAGGAAGGACCGGGAGAGCCCTGGTACATCCAGATACTGCCCATCATTGTTGCTATTGGCGGCATTCTTACAGCGGCGTTGTTCTATTGGGATAAAGTCAAGAAGTTTGACCCAAGCCAGGTTACCGGCGACAAGGATCCCATTCGTAGGATGCTGCTCAAGGGATACTACCAGCATGAAATCCTGACCGGCTGGTTCGCGGAAACTGTAGTCTACGGCACGGCTTTGATCTGCAATACGATCGACATCAAGCTCGTAGACGGCTGGCTCAACTGGCTCTCTGCCTGGGTTTTGGGCTTCGCACAACATGTGAGAAAGGTTCAGACCGGGATAATTCAAAACTATGTCACGGCGCTGGTGCTGGGAGTTGTGGTGCTGGTGGTTGTAATTACTCTGGCTATGGAGGTGGGCCTGGTATGATCTCAAACATAGTCTCGCTATTGATTGCCATTCCCCTTCTGGGGGCGGTGGTATCCTTCTTTGCGGGAACCAAGGCCAAATTCGTGGCTCT